>JAQWAJ010000065.1 GCA_028707745.1 Bacteroidales bacterium
GATCCTGCTCGACGAGATCGAAAAAGCACATCCGGATGTATTCAACATTTTGCTTCAGGTACTCGACGACGGGCGCTTGACCGACAATAAGGGCCGTACCGTCAGCTTCAGAAACACCATCGTGATTATGACCTCCAACATCGGCTCACCGATCATTCAGGAGAACATGGCACATGTGACGGATGCCAATCGTGAGGAGGTATATGAAAAAACCCGTGAACAGGTTTTTGAACTGATGAAACAAACCATACGGCCCGAATTCCTGAACCGTATTGATGAGATCATCATGTTCACTCCGCTGAACCGTAATCAGATCAGGGAGATTGTCCGTATCCAGATCGCCCTCGTACAAAAGCAGATCGCCAACCAGCTTACGCTGCAGCTCACCGACAAGGCCATCGATTGGATCGCTGATAAGGGTTACGACCCACAATTTGGAGCCCGACCGGTCAAGCGGTTGATTCAAAGGGAAATTCTGAACGAGCTATCGAAAGAGATCCTCGCGGGAACCATTGCGCCCGATAAGCCCTTAGTGATCGATGCCGATGAACAGGGTCTGAAGTTTAGAAACGATTAATCGCCCTTGATTTTGAGCCGGAGGATGTTTTTGCCGTTTTCATACTGATAATCAACGCTATTACAGCGTGCCCGGATCAGTTTTAAACCGATCTCATCCTCCAGCGCTCCTTCGTCAAGCGGATTAAAAGAGGGTCCCGGATTTTCGCAGGAAAGCTCCAGATTTCCGTCTTTCTCAAAAAAGGAGAGACTCAGGGTGAGGTCTGAAAAATCCTTTTGCAGGCACAGCACCTCCTCGGCAATCATCGAAGCATAGCCGGTAATTTTTTTCGACAGCATGTGCTTTTCGCAAAAAACCTCCATCTCACCCTGCAATCCGTACAAATCATAATTCTGACTGGTTATGTGATAGCTCATGCTCCGGATGCGGTGAATAAAGGCTCTGGTTTTCTCGCGCAGCGGATTCTCGAAGATCTGCTCAGGAGGTCCTTCCTCGTATATCACGCCTTCATCCATGTAGAAAACACGCGATGAAATATTACGTGCAAAATCCATCTCATGGGTTACAATAAGCATGGTCATACCTTCGCGGGCCAGCCGCCGGATGACGGCAAGCACCTCGCTGACCATCGTGGGGTCGAGCGCTGAGGTAGGTTCATCGAACAGGATGATCTCGGTATCCATGGCCATGCACCGGGCTATGGCAACGCGTTGCTTCTGCCCTCCTGATAGTTCGTCAGGAAAGTTGTATGCTTTTTCGGCCAGTCCTACCAGCTTGAGTAACCCGATCGCCTTTTTATTTGCCTCTGCTCTGCTTTTGCCCAGCAGCTTAACCGGTCCGATCGTGAGATTTTCGAGAATGGTGAGGTGTGAGTAAAGGTTGAACGACTGGAACACCATACCCATCCGCTGACGGATTTTCGGGACATCCGTTTTTTTGTCGAGCAACGGCATATCATCGATAGAGATACTGCCTCCGGTGGGGGTTTCCAGCAGGTTCAAACAGCGGAGCAATGTGCTCTTGCCGGTTCCCGACGGACCGATGATCGAAATGATTTCACCCTTTTTGATCTCGGCATTGATGTCTTTCAGGACAACCAGGTCGCCGTAGTGTTTCGACAGATTTTTTATTGTGATCATAAGCCTTCCTCCTGCACTCTTTTAATTCTTTTTCTCTTCGGGTCTACGGAGATTTCCACGTAGCTCAGCGCCCAGGTCAGCAGCCAGGCAATGAGAATATAGATCACGGCGGCCATGATCAGTGGGAAAAACGCATCGAACGTCCGGCTGCGGATAATATCACTTGCCTTGGTGAGGTCCTGCACCGCAATGTAACCCACGATGGAGGTCATTTTCACGAGAGAGATGAATTCCCCTTTATAAACAGGCAGCACATGGCGCAATGCCTGCGGGAAAATAATATGGATGAACGTTTGAACCTTTGTAAAGCCCGAGGCAATTCCAGCTTCGCGCTGGCCCCGGTCAACCGATTCAATCGAGGTGCGAAACATCTCTGAAACATAGGCCCCGAAGTTGATTCCGAATGCTATCACGGCTACAAACACCGGGTTGATATTCACCGAAGCAAAGATGATATAGAAGATGATCATCAGCAAAACCAGCACCGGCGTGCCCCGGATCAGCGATATATAGATGTTTGCCAGTGCTGAAACCAATTTCTTTTTCGACATCTTCATAAAGCAGATCAGGCCACCGATCAGGGTACCGAATATAGCGGCAAAAAAGGAGATGATCACGGTGATTTTCAATCCGTCGAGGATCAGCAAATATCTGTTTTCCAGAATGATATTGCTATAAAAGCTATCTGAAACAGATTTCAGGAATGATTTCCTGACCTTAGCCACCGTTTCAGCTTTATACCCCGGTAAATCCTTTTTAGCGGCAATGACAGCCGTTTCGAAAGTGGCATACGAATCTGAAAAATCGATCTGTTTGGCGCGCTCCTGGCTGATGGCAATTCCGTCTGAAATCATATCGACCTTGCCGGAAGCCAGCGCGGGAATCAGCGCCGGAAACTCGATATTAATAAAGGTCAGAGAATAGTTATACAACTCAGCAAATTTCTCGATCATCTCGATGTCGAATCCTGCATAATTACCATTCATGTAAATCACATAGGGAAGATCTTCGGCCGATACGCCAACCGTCAGTTTTTTGCCGGATAAAGGATTTTTAAAATCCGGTATCACGGCTTTTTCCGGATCCTCCTTGAACCACCGGTCATGCATGATATCGTAGGTTCCATCCTGCCTGATTTTCTTGAGATAGCTGTTGAATTCATCCCTCAATGATGTATTATTCTTACTGAATCCGACCCCCAGCGGCATCGAGAATACCTTATCGCTCAACATTCCCAGTTCAGGATTTTGTCTTAAAATGATTCCGGCTGTCACCAGGTCGAACATGGCGGCATCGATCTTCCCGGTTTTCAGGGAGAGCATCATATCCGCCGTGCCGTCGTATCGGAGCACCTGAGCCTTCGGGTAATGCTGTGCCATAAATGCATCATGCACCGTTCCGGAGAATATACCCACTTTTTTATCGGCAATATCCTCCAGCTTCGACAATCTGGTAGCAGAGGCCGGTTTAATATTCTCTTTCCTGGCCAGTATGCTGATGCCCGATGCGTAATAGGGATCAGAAAAATCGACCATTTTTTCCCGCTCCTCATTGATCATCATCGAACAGGTGGTCATATCGATTTTCTTGGTCGACAAGGAGGCTATAATCGATCCGAACTGCAGGTCAACCGGTACAAACTCTTTACCCAGATAGGCCGCAAAGCGCATGGGAAGTTCGATGTCGAAACCAATCAGTGCCCCGTCCTTGATCACGGTAAAAGGCATACCCGAATCACTGACAATTCCTACCGTCAGCTTTCCGTTATTTTTTGCATTGGGGATTTCCGGCATCCGGGTATCGCCGATGCCCATCCACCGGTGAATCATATCTTCATACACACCATTTCCTTTAATCTCCTTCAGAAAGGTATTGAACTGCTCACGGAGTCCATCATTTTCCTCATTGAAAGCTGCGCCGATCTCAGCAAAAAAGACATTTTCCTGCAAAATGCCCAGTCCGGGATTATTGGATAGAACATCCTGCAGACTGGCATGATCATAATATGCCGCATCGACTTTATCATTGGCCAGCGCCAGCAGCAGATCCGTGGAATTCTGATACCGGAGAATCGTGGCCTTCTGATGGTTTTTAGTGGCATAACTATCGTGACAGGAACCCAGCAATACACCGATGCGCTTTTCGCTGATATCTTCAATGCCGCTCATCTGAGTTACTGCGGATTTCTCCTGCTGAACGGCAGGACTTCTGACAACCACAGCCAGTCCGCTAGGGTAATAGCTTTCAGAAAAGAGCACTTTTTTCGCCCGTTCCCCGGTGATCGACAGTCCGGCACCAATCATATCCACCTTCCCGGAGATCAGCGAAGGCAGCATGGCCCCGAATTCCATATCGACAATCTCGATCTGCCGGCCCAGCTTTTTGGCCACATGAGTGGCAAATTCCACATCGAATCCAACCACTTTCCGGTTGGCATCGATAAACGACATCGGTTCGGTTACTGCGGCAGTGCCGAATCTCAGCACTCCGTTGTTTCCATCGAGTGTAATTTCAGGCATCGCAGCCGGAGCACCCTTAGCCGGAAACCAACGGGCGCTCATATCCTCATAAGTTCCATTCGATTTCAAATCAGCCAGAACCTGATCGATGGCCGTTTTCAATTCCCTATTCCCCATCTGCACCGCAAATCCGTATTGATCATCGGCAATCAGTTCCGACAACACGGTAAGTCCTTCATTCTTGGCTGCGATATTCAGGAGTATCGGCTTATCATATACCGCGGCATCGGCTTTCCCGGCTTTAACGGCCAGTGCACAATCCAAAGCGTTATTGAAGTAAATGATTTTAGCATCTTTCACTTTTTTCAGGACGAACTGATCGGCTGCAGTCCCTGTTGGCACTGCAAATATTTTACCCCCGCTCAATCCTTTGAGATCGGTAACAGCGCCTTCTTTTTTGCTGCACCCGGTGAGCAAAAAAAGTAACAAGAGAACAATTAAATGAGGTATATGTCTCATAATCTGCCAGTTTTCAAATCCAGAAGATTTAGGAAAATCCAAAGATAACAATCTCCTCCTACACTCGGCATAAGCTGTGTTTGCAGATTTTATTATATTTTTCCTGATTATATCTCAACATTCACTTAGTGAATATTGTTACATAGCCTGAACTCATAAAATATGGAGTCTTTACCCAATATCCCTGTTTCAGAGCACCCCCGGATTGTGGTGGTCGGTGCCGGTTTTGCCGGATTGAGATTGGTCCGGAAACTGGTCAGGCACAAATATCAGGTGGTACTGATTGACCGGTACAATTACCATCAATTCCAACCCCTTTATTATCAGGTTGCCACATCGGGACTCGAGCCGAGTTCCATCGTTTTTCCATTGCGTAAGCTTTTCCAGCATGTTCCCGATTTTCATTTCCGGATGGCCGAGCTGGAAAGTGTGGATGTGGAAAAGAAGGAGATACGCACCTCGATCGGTACCCTGGGATATGACACCCTGGTTCTGGCGTTGGGCGGTACGACAAATTTCTTCGGCAACAGCGAGATAGAGTCCAAAAGTCTGTCGATGAAGTCGATAAACCAGGCGCTGGAGATCCGAAACATTCTTCTTGAAAATTACGAACAGGCGTTGAACCTGCCACAGGAAGATGAGCAAAAGCGCATAATGAATGTGGTGGTGGTGGGTGGCGGTCCTACGGGTGTTGAACTTGCTGGAGCGATTGCCGATATGAAAAGGTTTGTTCTCCCTTCGGATTATCCCGAGTTGGATTTCGGCCGGATGAGAGTCTATCTGCTGGAAGCGGCTGATCGGTTGCTCGGTCCCATGTCGGATTTCGCATCGGTGAAAGCTGCCAAATATCTCAAGGAGATGGGTGTAACCATCAAAACCGGTGCTGCTGTAGAAAAATATGACGGGTCAACGATCACTTTAAGCAACGGAGAAACCATTGCCAGCCAAACTGTACTCTGGGCAGCCGGACTGAAGGTTCCTGAAGTTCCCGGTTTGGAAGATGCCCCCAGGGGCCGTGGCAACCGCATGATGGTTGACCGGTTTAACCGGCTGATCGGCTATCAGGACATTTATGTGTTGGGCGACCAGGCTCTCCTGTGCGAGGAGGCATTTCCGAATGGCCATCCGCAGGTTGCGCAACCAGCGATCCAGCAGGCCACCCTGCTGGCAAAAAACCTCTTAAGAAAAGCTAAAAATTTACCACCGATCGCTTTCACTTATCACGATAAGGGATCGATGGCTACAGTTGGCCGGAATAAGGCGGTTGTTGACCTCGGTCGTTTCCATTTCGGTGGGAGAGTCGCCTGGTTTATCTGGCTTCTCATTCATCTGATGGCCATTGTGGGCACTAAAAACCGGGTTTTCATCTTCTTCAACTGGGCCTGGAGCTATATCACTTTCGACCAATCGCTGAGGGTCATTATCCGCTCGAACTCAAAGAATTAGCTGCTTTTACCTGAAATGAGGCGATTCCCGAAGCGTCATTCCCAGTATCATGATAACGACGGTAAGGGCCACAAACAGCGTCATAAAGCCACCCAGGAACTGATGGTCATGAATGCTCATGCCGGCAACAAAAACCATCCCGGTAACCTGACCGATCAGGAGCAATAAACCCTGAGAGGTCGATTCAGGAGCCGGGTAGCATACTTCGGCAGAATACTGGAATCCAACCGGACCGGCGCTCATGACAAAAAATCCCAGAATAAACGATCCGGCAAGTGTAATGGCATAAATAGTATCCGGATTGGTGGCCAGATGATCGGCCAATGACAGGCAGATGGTCCCCGGTACCATTCCGATCATACAGATTACCAAAAAAAGCTTGCGTTTTTTATAAACATCCGACAACCAGGGTACGATCAGCGCACCGATGATTCCGCCAACGAGCATAAGCCCGCCGATGAGCCCTTCTGAATCTTTTACGCCCATGTGCTCGGCAATGGAGTCAGTCATGCTGCTGACTGCATTGAAAATCCCCAGTCCAAAAAGAAAGATGATAAGAATGATCCTCATATCCCGTAAACCCAGGATGTGCCTGATCCCTTTGCGAAAGCTCATCCTGACAAGCAATTCATCTCCAGGAGGTTCCGGCGGTGTTTCCCGCATCAGAATAATGGTTAAAATCCCGGCAACGGCAGATATCACCCCGTATATCATTAGCATCTTCGGAAATCCGCTGCCATAATCCGGTAAATCAGGGTTGGAGCCGATCATCAAAGGGGTCACCAGCATAGCAACGATGATCCCAAGATATTGTGCCAGTGCCGACAGGCCGGCTGCCAAACCACGTTCCCGCAAAGGAAACCAGCGAACCGTCAGGGCTGTCACCGAATTCAGGATGAATGGCTGAGCCACCGATAAACCTACCTGGGCGATCAAAACACCGATATAGCTGTCGGCCATGATCCCTTTCATCAGTCCGCATACCACGGTAATAGCGGCACCAATGCCAATACCGATCTTAATACCGTATGTATCAATAATATATGATGCCGGAATACAAACTACCACATACACCAGCATATAGAGTAAAGCCAGAAAATCGATATTAAACAGGCCGTCAGGATTGAACTGACCCTGATAAAACACCTCGGCAGGCCTGGCTACCGATGCATGGGTGAGCCATTGTATCTGAATCACAATGGATAAAAGCATGTAAACAGCAAGAATCACCCATCTGTATGAGTAAACCGGGTAAGATTTGTTCTCTGTCATATTTTCAGGTTTCATTAAGGCGCCGGAAAGTTATCTAAAATCAGGAATCAATTTTTCATTTACTTTTGATCAATAAAATCACGCCCATGAAATACGTAGGAGCCCATGTCAGTACCGAAGGAGGTGTCGCAAATGCCCCCGTTAATGCGTTGAAAATAGGAGCAACAGCCTTCGCCATGTTCCTCAAAAACCAGCGCCAGTGGGTAGCCGGTCCCTATAGTGAAGCCAGCATTAAGGCGTTCAAAAACAATTGTGAAAAGCATGGTTATACAGCCTGCCAGATTCTTCCCCACGACGGATACCTGATCAATATCGGCAGTCCCGATACTGAGGCACTCGAAAAATCCAGGGCGGCGTTTCTGGATGAAATGCAACGTGCCGGGCAGCTGGGTCTCGACCGGCTAAATTTCCATCCCGGGAGCCATCTTCAGAAAATATCCGAAGAGGATTGTTTGAAAACCATAGCCGAATC
>JAQWAJ010000066.1 GCA_028707745.1 Bacteroidales bacterium
CCCAAGTTTCGGCCTGGGAAGTAGTTGGCCCGTTCGTCTAGGGGTTAGGACGTCAGATTTTCATTCTGGTAGCAGGGGTTCGATTCCCCTACGGGCTACGATTAATTTAAGATCATTAAAAAATGGCACATCACAAGTCTGCTTTGAAAAGGATCCGTCAGACGGAAGCTAGAAATGAGCATAATAAATACTATGCTAAGACTGTTCGTAACATGATTAAGAGCCTAAGAAACATCACAGAGAAAGATGCTGCCGCCGAAATGCTGCCGAAAGTCTCTTCCTACCTGGATAAGCTGGCTAAAAAGAACATTATTCATGACAACAAGGCTTCCAACTTGAAATCGGGCCTTGCCAAACATGTGAACAGTTTATAGGGTTGCTCCCCCAACCGACAAGATTTTATATCCTGTAGAGACGCATCACTGCGTCTCTTTTTTTTGCTTTTTTTTCCATTCTCCCCTCTTTCGCGCATCTATATTCTAAACAAAACACCCGATAGAATATGGAATACCCGATTTTTCGCATCCGCGATCTGGCACTCGAGGACCGGCCCCGTGAAAAAGGCCTGCGCCAGGGATTAAACGGACTGAGCAACACCGAACTTTTAGCCATCCTGATTGGCACCGGAACAAAAAAACAGTCGGCACTCGACCTGGCCCGACTACTGCTCCAAAAAGCCGGCAATGACCTCCACCATCTGGGGAAACTCACCCTGCCCGAGTTGGAAAAGATCAGTGGCATTGGCGAAGTTAAAGCCATCCGGATACAAGCATGCTTCGAGCTGTCGCGCCGCCGGAAAGCCACTCCTCCCGCCATCAAACCGAAAATCCGCTGCAGCCAGGATGCCTGGAAACTGCTCGAAGGATCTCTCTCCGACCTTCAACATGAGGAGTTCTGGATACTCCTCCTGAACCGCTCGAACCAAATCATCGACCAAATCAGAATCAGTCAGGGCGGAATCTCCGGAACCGTTACCGATGTCAGGCTGATCCTCAATGCCGCAGTCGAAAAACTCGCTTCAGGAATCATCCTGGCACACAACCACCCTTCAGGAAACCTCTCACCCTCAGATGCAGACCTGAAAATCACGAAAAAAATCAAGGAGGCCGCCAGCATGCTCGACCTTTCGCTCCTCGACCACCTGATCCTGTCAGATCAGGGATACCTGAGCATGGCCGATGACAATCTTATGCCCTGAAAGCCCGGAAAAGCATATTATCTTTGTACCTTCACGATATAATAATACCGGAATGATGCTGATCTATTGCCCCGAGGAAAACCCAAGAGTCACCTGGACCTTTGATCTGGTCTTCAAACAACTGCTTGGGCTTGATTACCGGATAACAACTTTTCCCGATGAGCTAATTCATTCAAACGAGCCCCGGCTGAATTATTCATTTAAACCGATAACCGACACACTCTTTATCGAAGCTTCCGGGTTGCTCTTCGAACATGAGATCCATGACCAGTCGGCGAAACTGATCCCCGGCGAAAAATGGGCCGGACTGCCTACCCTGTTTACTTCCAATCAAAGCCTCTCTGCACTCCGTTTCGATATTTTTTCAGCCATCTTCTATTTTGTATCCCGATATGAGGAGTACCTCCCCTTTGAACCCGATGAACATCACCGGTTCCCGTCAACCGAGAGCCTGGCATTTCGTTTAGGGCTGATCGATAAACCCGTTGTCAATCAATGGGTGATCGAATTCGGGAAATTCCTTGAAAAAACATTTGGCGGGATGGTCATCTGCAAACAACCCGAATACACTTTCATTCCAACGATCGATATCGACAATGCCTGGGCTTATGCCCATAAAGGGCTCAAACGCACTATCGGCGGGCTCTGGAAGGATCGCCATAATATGGAAGCCCGGAATTTCCGGTATCAGGTTTTGCGAGATAACCAACCCGATCCATACAACACCTACGAGCTGCTGAAACATTTCCATTCCGAAGCGAAAGTTCAGCCGATCTGGTTTTTTCTGGTTGCCCGTTACAACCGTTTCGATAAAAACATCTCGCCGCAAAATCCTCATTTTCAACACCTGATCCGCAGTATCGCCGCCGATTATCCGGTCGGAATCCATCCGTCCTATGCATCAAACTCAGCGACAGCACTCGTTAGCCATGAAGCCGAAACCCTAGGGCACATCCTGGGGCATCCGGTCGATCGGAGCCGGCAACATTTCCTTCGCATACACCTTCCGAATACCTACCGCACCCTGTCACATCTGGGCATCCACCAGGATTACTCCATGGGCTATGCCGACTGCCCGGGGTTCCGGGCTGGAATTGCATCCCCTTTCTTGTTTTTCGATCTGGAGGAAAATAAAATTACCGATCTGACCGTCAACCCATTCCAGATCATGGACACCACTCTGCAGCAGTATCTGAAACTCACTCCGGATCAGGCCATTCAGAAAATCGCTGAAATGACCGGCGAAGTTAAAAAGGTGAACGGAACCTTTATCAGCCTGTGGCACAATGAATCCCTGAGCGAATGGAAAGAATGGAAGGGATGGAGCCAGGTTTACCGCGAACTGTTATCCATCGCTATAAAATAAGGACCACATAATCATGGAGATCATACATCTCGGCCAAAAAGAGATCGATAAGAAAAAATGGGATCAGGCGATCAATCTTGTCCCCGGCGGTTCTCTTTACGGTCAATCGTGGTATCTCGATGCCGTTTGTCCTGACTGGCAGGCCCTGGTAACCAGCGACTATTCCATGATTATGCCGCTTACCGCCAGGCGGAAGTTCGGATTTCAATACCTGTATCAGCCACTGCTCAGCCAACAACTGGGGATCTTCAGTAAGGCGGTTATAACACCCGCTGATGTGGATGCCTTTCTGAAAGCCATCCCTCCGGCGTTTAAACTCATCGAAATTACCCTGAACGACAGAAATCCCGCCGGAACGGTTTTCCCGGTGAGGAACCATGTCACCTGCCGGCTGGCTCTCAATCAATCGTATACACAGATTCAGGAAAAATACACCGAAAATACCCGGCGCAACCTCAAAAAAGTAGCCAGCGAAAGTATCCGTTTCCGGACCAACATCACCCCGGCCGAATTTCTTACGCTCCTTCAATCCGATAAAAGCGCCGGCTCCAGGGTCCTCATCAATAAGAAAAATCTGCCGGCACTCATGCGGCTGACGTCAGCCATCCTCAACCGGAAAACCGGAATGATTTGCGGGATCAAGGACCGGCACGACCATCTGCTCGCCACCGCACTGATCGGGCAAAACAAAGGATATCACTACTATCTGGCCCCGGCCCAGTCGGCCGAAGGACGCGACGCCCGGGCCATGTTTTTCCTGATCGACCGATACATCCATCTCCATTCTGGATTGCCGGCCACGCTGGATTTCGAAGGATCGGATATTCATTCAGTCGCCCGGTTCTATAAAGGGTTCGGCGCAACACCATCCACCTATACCTCATTGAGAATAAACCGATTACCATGGCCACTGAATCATTGGGCCAACCACCGGACGAAATAACATTTTATTAGTACTTTAGCCGTTCCAATATCTAACATCATGATTAACAATCTTGGCGACCAGAATTCTTTACTTAACCAGTTCATGGTTGAGATCAGGGATGAGCAGATCCAGAAAGATTCCATGCGTTTCCGCAGGAACATGGAACGCGTGGGAGAGGTACTGGCTTATGAAATCAGTAAAACGATGACTTACCAGCCTGTGGAGGTCCGCACTCCACTTGGAACCGCTGCAGCTAAAACTTGCCGCGATCAGATTGTACTGGCTACGATATTGAGAGCCGGACTGCCTATTCACCAGGGAATGCTGAACTATTTTGATAAAGCAGAGAACGCATTCATCTCGGCATACCGGGAATATGAAAAAGACGGAACGTTCCATATCAATTTTGAACATATTTCCTCGCCATCAATCGATGGTAAGGTGGTCATTCTCAGTGACCCGATGGTGGCCACGGGTTCATCTATCTTTATGGCATACAAGGCATTACTCGAAAAAGGCAAACCTTCGCATGTTCACATTGCCGCACTCATCGCCAGCAAGGAGGGCATCGATTACCTGAGGAAAAACCTGCCCATGAAAAAAACGACCATCTGGGTGGGCGCCATTGACGATGAACTCACCTCAAAAGCCTATATCGTCCCGGGATTGGGGGATGCCGGCGATCTCGCCTATGGCAGCAAAACTACCGATGGAGCAGAGCACTTCTGATTTCCCGGATGCTCTTGCCGAACACCGGATGAATCTTATCGGGGCAAATTTCCATCAGTGATACGAGCACAAATTCCCGCTCATGCAGTTTCGGATGCGGTACAATCAGCTCCCGCTCATTGATAATCTTATCCCCGTAAAACAGTATATCCAGATCGATTTCACGGTCAGTATACACCCCCGTTCTGATGCGCCCGAAATCCGTTTCGATGGATTGCAATATCCGGATCACCTCCATCGGACTCTTTGGATTTCCATCAGAGCCTCCCGACGTATCCCCAACGACAGCCACACCATTCAGGAAAGCATTCTTCGATTCAAAACCCCAGGGCTCAGTCTCCACAAAGGTCGATACAGCGGTCACGGGGCCAATCATTTCACTGATCCGGGAAATCGATTTTTCGAGGTTCTCCCGGCGATCGCCGAGGTTGCTGCCCAGTCCGATGATAAGTTCTTGCATGAATTTGAATTCTGACAGCAAAAATAGACCTTTAAAACCTATTTTTGTAATTCACAGTAAACCCGTATCATAATGAAAGGTTTCTTCAAGTACTTTCTGGCCTCCTTGCTGGCCGTTTGTGTTGCAGCAGTTGTTCTGACCCTGATCGGTCTCGGTAGTATCACGGCGCTGGTCTCCTCAAAACCTGAGGAAGTGAAACTAAAACCGAAAACGATCCTGGTGGTCGACCTGAAACAGAACGTCACCGAGCGCACCATCAACGACCCTCTGAAATCCATCAACTATCAGGCCATGAACTTCGAAACGAGCATCGGGATTTACGATATCGTGCATAACCTCGAAAAGGCATCGAAGGATCCGAATATCGAAGGAGTCTATGTTAAAACCGGCACAACCGGACCGGGCATCGCCTCTCTGGATGAGATTCGCGAGGCGCTTGCTGAATTTAAAAAATCAGGAAAATTTGTTTATACCTATTCCGAGATGTTCTCTCAGGGAAGCTATTACCTGGCTTCGGTATCGGATGCCGTATATATGAATCCGGAAGGTTTGCTCGAATTCAGGGGACTCCGGTCGGATGTGATATTTTTTAAAAACGCCCTCGAAAAGATCGGTATCGACGTGCAAGTCATCCGCGAAGGACGATACAAATCGGCCGTTGAGCCGTTCCTCAATGAATCCATGAGCGATTACAGCAAAGAGCAGACCATGGCTTATCTGCAGGCGGTATGGACCCGCATGCTTGCCGGGATCAGTGAAACCCGTCATGTATCAGTGGATGAGCTCAACCGCCTGGCCGACGGATGGATAACCCGTACCCCTGATGCCGCGCTGAAAGCCCGCCTGGTCGACAGCCTGATGTATGAAGATCAGGTCACGAGCATCCTTCGGAAGAAAACCGGACAGGGCGAAAGTGAAAAACTAAGGTCGATTTCCATCCAGAATTATACCCGGGCCGGTGCGATCACCGAGGAGTACACTCCCGACCGTATTGCTATCATTTACGGAACCGGATCGATCAGCATGGAAGCCACCGGAAGTCAAAGCATCGGTGCCGACCTGGGCGAATCATTTGCCAAAGCCCGTAAAGACAGTAAAATTAAAGCCATCGTCTTCAGAATCAATTCCGGAGGAGGTGATGCACTGGCTTCCGAAATCATCCGCCACGAGGTGGAACTTGCCTCCGCAGTAAAACCAGTCGTCATATCGATGGGGAACATGGCTGCCTCAGGAGGTTATTGGATCGCCACCCCGGGAACTAAAATTGTAGCCGGATATACCAGCCTGACCGGCTCAATCGGGGCATTCGGACTGATTCCAAACATGCAGAAACTGCTGACCGACAAGATCGGCTTATCGTTTGACGGAGTCGAAACCAACAAGCTGGCCGGCGCCGGATCCATTTACCGGCCGATGACAGAAGTTGAAAAGGCTGTTTTCGATGATCAGCTGGGCCAGACCTACAATCATTTTCTAGAACACGTTTCAAAAACGCGTAAAATGACCACACAGGAGGTCGATAATATCGGGCAGGGACGTATCTGGGCTGGAATAACTGCCAAAGAAAATGGACTCGTCGATGAGATCGGCGGCCTTCATCAAGCCATCGCGCTCGCCGCTTCTGAAGCAGGAATCAAAACCTGGCGCATCCGTGAACTCCCGGCACTGAAAAGTCCGCTCGATGCCCTTCTGGCACAGTTTACAGGAAGTACATCACCTGCCGAAACTTTCCTGGCACGCGAAGTTCCTGCAATCCGCGATATCAAGGAGATCCTGACCGGAGGAAGAATCCAGGCACGGATACCTTTCAGAATTGACATTTATTAGCAGGAGGCCCGGTTGATCAAGTCCATCCTTTCCTTCCTGCTGATCCCGTTTTCATGGGTGTACGGACTGGTCACCGGTCTGCGCAACCTGCTGTATGACAAATCTTTATTTTCCTCTTATCATCCCGATATTCCGGTAATCGTAGTGGGCAACATGATTGCCGGCGGCACCGGAAAAACACCGGTCGTGGTGTGGATCGCCCGCAGCCTGGCAGACAAATACCGGGTGGCCATCCTCAGCCGCGGCTATGGCCGGCACACCAAAGGATTCCAGCTTCTCGACCACCATTCCACTCCCGAAACCGTCGGAGATGAGCCGATGGAACAGCAATTCCTGTTACCTCACATGCTGATCGCGGTCGATGAGAACCGGAAACACGGCATCCAGATGCTGACCTCCGGAAAATATGGAAAAATCGATCTTATCCTGATGGACGACGGGTTTCAGCACCGCCAGGTCACTCCTGGCTTCTGCCTGATACTCGATGATTACAACCGTCCAATGCACCACGAAAGGCTCCTTCCGGCCGGTCTTCTTCGCGAACCCCTCCGTGGCCTCAAAAGAGCCAACCTGATCGTCACCACCAAAAAGAAAATCTATTACGATGGCAGTCAGCTCGATACCAACAACATCCTGCTGGTGACGGGGATAGCCAATGCACAACCGCTCTGCGATGAAATTGTTAAAACCGCCCGTGTTTGCCGGCATCTGAAATTTCCCGATCACCACCGGTACACGCCGGCTGAAGCCGCAGACATCCGCGAACAATACGACATTCTTCGCCGCGAATGTGCAGCCGTTGAAAATACGGCACCACCAATCCTGCTTACCACCGGTAAGGATTATGTTAAACTGAACCGGTTATCTGAACTGGCCGACATCCCGATGCACCGGATACCCTTCGGCCCGCCGGTCGATCCGGATGAAAAACAAGATATCCTCAATAAGATTCATCAATATGTGGAACAAACTTACCCAAACCGCTGAGTTCCTGCTTAAAAAAACAGACATCCGGCCACTAACGGGAATCGTTCTGGGAACCGGACTGGGCAAACTGGTGGATGATATCCGGATCACCGATAAAATTCCCTATTCAGCGATTCCAAATTTCCCGGTTACCACCGTCGAAGGCCATCAGGGCAACCTGATTTTCGGGTATTTGGCCGGGAAACCAGTCGTGGCCATGCAGGGCCGGTTTCACTACTACGAGGGCTATTCGATGGTCGATACCGTTCTTCCCCTGCGTGCG
>JAQWAJ010000067.1 GCA_028707745.1 Bacteroidales bacterium
CAACGTGCCGGGCAGCTGGGTCTCGACCGGCTAAATTTCCATCCCGGGAGCCATCTTCAGAAAATATCCGAAGAGGATTGTTTGAAAACCATTGCCGAATCAGTGAACATCACGTTGGGAAAAACCATAGGAGTGACGGCAGTTTTGGAAAATACGGCAGGACAGGGAAGCAATGTCGGCTATACCTTTGAACAACTACGTTTCATCATTGATCTGATCGAGGATAAATCCCGGATCGGGGTTTGCATCGATACCGCCCATGCCTATTCAGCCGGATATAACCTGAAAACCGCCGAAGGGTTTGAGGATGTTTTCCGCAGGTTCGATGAGATCATCGGTTTTAAATATCTCAGGGGGATGCACATCAATGACTCGAAAAAAGAGTTCCGGTCACGCGTTGACCGCCATGAAAGCCTGGGGCAGGGCACTATCGGATGGGACCTGTTCAGATCCATCATGAAAGACCCGCGGTTCGACAATATCCCGCTGATCCTCGAAACCCCTGATCAGGAGATCTGGGCCGAGGAAATCAGTAAATTGAAGAACCTGATGTAAAAGGTCCTCCGCTATTTATCGAGCTTCAGAAGCATCCACTTGTCGAACAGAATTCCTTCGAGAACATTCTGTATGCAGAAGTTCCATCCGAGAAATCCGATGAACTTGCCATTGGCATCCACATGATTGTCGTCGGGAGCAAGCGGGGCGCCAGTTTCAGCATGGTAGTCCTCATGCATGGATCCGTACTTCCGGAGGTCATTTAACAACAGTGTGCCAAGTGTATTGCCCAGCCAGGCAATTTCCTTATCAAATCCATAATTCTTTAAAGCAATCGAATACAGATAGTTGGCAATAGGCCACACCGGTCCCTGCCAGTTGGAGAACGGAATGATGATATTCTTGTTGTTATAATCGACATCGGCTTTTGAAAGCGACCGGAACCCGAATTCCGCCTTCATGTGATCGGGGTTGATCAGATAGCGGCGGATCATTTCAGCGCCTTTCTTTTGCGGGGCGATGCTCTCCAGGAGCGGTATAAACGAAGAGTAGCTTACTCGTTTATAAAATACTCCGGTCTCCCGGTCCACATTGTAATAAATCTGATCTTCCTCACACCAGAGCGTTTTGTTGATGGCTTTTTTCAATGCATCCGCTTTTGCCCGAAGCATGGCTGCATCATCCTTCTTACCCAGTTTTTCGGCAATGTTTCCCTGAGCAATCAGTTCGCGCAGCTGCCAGGTGCTGGCATCACAGGCCAGAAACGAACGTTTATCATCAGTAAAATAGTTCAGGGCAGGATTATTGTCGGCCCCGCTCTGCATGGCCAGATCCCAGTAATAGAGACCGTATTTCGGATCGAACTGAGTTTTATCCCGATATTCCAAAACCTTCATCATGGCAGCATAATGCGGCTCGATCCAGCTAAAATCGTTCAGTTTTACTGATGCCAGCCAAACTCCCTGTGCCAGGAAAGGCTTCATCGAAAACTTACCGAAAATCTGACGGGGGCCCTTTGTGGTGGCACAACCCGACACATATCCGGTACTATCGATCCCCTCGATGAGATTCAATGCCCAATATTTCAGATATTCAGGTTTTCCGACACTGGCCAGATGGTTTCCGATGAAGAACCCGTCCCAGTCCCACATCTGTTTGTAAAATCCCCCTGGTATCAAATACGGGTATTTCAGATATCCCTCGGCAGGCTGGATAACCTGATGCTGCAGCTGCCGGTACCGCGTGGATAAGCTGTCGTAAAGAATTCTGGTTGCAGAATTCTGAGCGCCGGCATTTTCGTTACTCTGCATAATCGTCATGGCGAATACACTAATTATCAATATTTTGTATAATTTCATCATTAAATAATTGATTTGACGAATTTAGACAATAAACAATTGGACTTTTCAATCGTAATAGAAGTATTAATAACACTGAAAAAAGTAAAGCATTATGGCAACCATAAATTTTAAAGGTACTCCCATCTCCACCCTGGGTAATCTTCCTAAAGCAGGTGAGCAGTTAAAGGATTTCGATCTGATTACCAATGGATTGGCTCATGTTTCCCTAAAGGACTTTGCCGGTAAAAAACTGGTTTTGAATATCTTTCCAAGTCTGGATACCGGTGTTTGCGCCGCTTCGGTGAGAACATTCAACAAAGCCGCTGCCGGACTGAAAGACACAAAAGTTCTGTGCATATCGAGGGACCTTCCGTTTGCCCAGTCGCGTTTTTGTGGAGCGGAAGGCATTGAAAATGCCATCACCCTCTCCGACTTTGCGACCGGAAAATTCGGTAAGGATTATCAGTTGGAAATGACATCGGGTCCGCTGGCATTCCTGCATTCGCGTGCCGTGATCGTTGCCGATGCCCATGGTAAGATTCTCTATTCGGAACAGGTTCCCGAAATCACTCAGGAACCGGATTACGAAAAGGCGCTGGCGGCGTTGTAAGGGCGAAGGGCGAAGGGCGAAGGGCAAAGGGCGAAGGGCAAAGGGCGAAGGGCAAAGGGCGTAGGGCAAAGGGCGTAGGGCGAAGGGCGTAGGGCGAAGGGCGAAGGGCAAAGGGCGAAGGGCAAGAACAGAGCTCCTGTCATTCCCGCGAAAGCGGGAACCTTGTCCCTACGTACCGAGGCTTCCTTGTGTTAAATACTAGCGTTATCTTTGCTGAATGGAACACAACCCCGCCGAAATCTTTTTCGATAAACTGTCACAGGTTATCGACCGCAAAGAACTGATCAAGCTGGTCATCAGCAATCAGAAGAGTAAGTCATCTGATTTGCAGAACATTATTATCACCATCGCACAGTTAAAGCGGGGGTACCGGCTGAATTTTGTTTACCGGCACAAGACTAAGGACATCACCAAAAATTATGAGTTTACTGAAGGCATTGAACTGATCAGGAAAGCCCTGGTAACGGACTTCCATAATGCAGACCTGTTCTCGAATCTCGAAAACACCAGTTTGATTACCACTCCTGCCGGGAAAGTGAAGATGAGCGTTCATCCGCCAACCATGAGACCGGTTGAAGAGTTCCATCACGATAAAGTGAAATCGAGGGTGATCAATACCGTTGGCAATATCTATCTGCGGGAGCTGGAGATCACTAACGCCAATTGGGAAGTCAGGCGCGAAATGAGCGATAAGTACAAACAGATCAACCGGTACATCGAGTTACTCGAACCAGAAATCAAAGATTTAACTTTACCGTCTGGCTATCATGTTGTTGATATGGGGTCTGGTAAAGGATACCTGACGTTTGCACTCTACGATTATCTGGCCAATACGCTAGGGAAAGTCCCGGTAATGACCGGTGTTGAATACCGCGATGATCTGGTTAATACCTGCAATATGATCGCCGGAAAGGCAAAATTCAGTCAGCTTAGATTCATAGCCGGCACCATCGAAAAAGTTGAGTTAGAAAAGATTGATATTCTGATTGCCCTGCATGCTTGTGACACCGCTACCGATGATGCTATTTACAGAGGGATTACCTCCGGTGCGGCGCTGATCGTATGTGCACCCTGCTGCCACAAACAGGTCC
Organism: Bacteroidales bacterium; assembly: GCA_028707745.1. Lineage (GTDB taxonomy): Bacteria > Bacteroidota > Bacteroidia > Bacteroidales > UBA12481 > UBA12481. The sequence goes on from JAQWAJ010000067.1 coordinate 3,537, forward strand.
GGAAAGAGATGAACGTAACCGGCGAACTCGGCAATATCGTTAAATACGGGATTTTAAAAGAACGCCAGGCCGAGATCATTACCGATACCATCCGGGCAATGATTCTGGAGGCATTCGGGTATAAAACCAAGGTATTTGAATTCATCTCCACCGAGCATACGCCCAAAAACGTGATGATCGTAGGCCGTAAAATGGTGCAGGAAAATCCGGATAAACAAAAGATTTTCAATGAGATCAAGGCCATACGGGATATTTTCGGGATCGGCAAGCATTATCTCGAAAACCTGCTTCTGCTCAAGTAGGGACGCACAATGTGGCGACTAATCGAGCCTCTTCCGTTAAGAAATTTTGTATTCCGAGGTAATATGGAACACCAGCGCCGGGTAAACCTCTTTGGTTACCTTGAAATGCCATTCGCTTTCGGCCATGAATACCGGTCGGTCATCCTTATCCAACGTGATGTGCTGCGCATTGATCGACAGAAATTTATTCAGTTGTGCCTTGTCTTTTGAGGATACCCAGAATGCCTTGTACAGGCGGAGCGGCTGAAATATACAGGAAGCGCTGTATTCATGCAGCAGTCTGAACTGGATCACCTCAAACTGAAGCTCCCCAACCGTTCCGATGATCTTTACATTTCCGGGCTGGCGAATGAACAACTGGGCAACTCCCTCATCTGAAAGTTGCCTGACGCCCTTCTCGAGCTGCTTGGTTTTAAAAGGATCCTTGTTGATCAGCTCTTTGAAGATCTCCGGCGAGAAGCTCGGAATGCCCTTAAACGCCATCATCTCGCCTTCGGTCAGCGTATCACCGATCTTGAAATTTCCAGTATCGTATAGTCCGACGACATCCCCGGGGAATGCCTCTTCAACGATATTCTTCTCGTTGGCCATAAAACTCGTCGGACTCGAAAACCGCAGTTTCTTATCCAGGCGGGTATGATAATAAAACTTGTTCCGTTCGAACCGCCCTGAAACGATCCGGCAAAAAGCGATCCGGTCGCGATGTTTCGGATCGATATTGGCATGGATTTTAAAGACAAATCCGGTAAACTCATTCTCCTCCGGTCTCACTTCACGCACAGCGGTGAATCGGGGCTGAGGTGCGGGGGCTATCGAGATAAAGGTATCGAGTAACTCTTTAACACCGAACGTATTGATTGCGCTCCCAAAAAATACCGGCGCCAGATAACCCTCACTGTAAAGTTCCTGATCGAACTGCTCATAGGCGCTTTCGATCAGCTCGACATCTTTTCTCAGGTGGTCGGCTGATCCGGCTCCCACACGCTTGTCGAGCTCGGGACTGTCGAGATTCTCGATGGAATAAACATCCTCCGATATCCGGGTCATATTTGCCGTAAACAACTGCAACTGTTTGGAATACAGATTGTAGACACCCTTAAATCCGGCGCCCATGCCGATGGGCCAGGTAAGCGGACGGGTGTTAATGCTCAGTTCCTGCTCGATATTGTGCAGTAAATCAAAAGGATCGATGCCCTCGCGGTCGAGTTTGTTGATGAAAATGATCACCGGGGTATGTCGCATCCGGCATACCTCCATCAGTTTGCGGGTTTGTTCCTCGACGCCCTTCACACAGTCGACCACCAGGATCACGCTGTCGACAGCCGTTAAGGTCCGGTAAGTATCCTCTGCAAAATCCTTATGGCCCGGGGTATCGAGAATATTGATTTTGAAACCTTCATATTCAAATCCCATCACCGATGTTGCCACCGAGATGCCGCGCTGTTTCTCGATTTCCATGAAATCGGAAGTGGCGGTTTTGGTGATTTTGTTCATCTTGACAGCGCCTGCTGTCTGAATGGCGCCGCCAAATAACAATATTTTCTCGGTCAGCGTCGTTTTTCCGGCATCCGGGTGACTGATGATCCCGAATGTTCGTCTTCTGCTAATTTCTTCTTGATTCAACGTATTCAGATAATTGGGCACAAAGGAACGAAATTTTAGCTCAGGGCGCAACACTGACCAGTCGCGACTTCAGTCCGGGGTATGATCGGTTATGTTATCTTTGTTATCTGTGTTGTAATGCGAATCTAAATGAAACGACAAAACTCCATCTGGTTAAATACCCTGGCGATCATATTATTGATCACAGTAATAATCCCATCCTGCAAGAAAGAGCCAATCGATACCACATTACCGACCGTAGTGACGTCGCCTATAACTGACTCCTCTGCGCAAACGGTAACGGCCGGCGGCGATGTGACCGATGACGGGGGCGAAAAAGTGACACACAGAGGCGTTTGCTGGGCAGTGAATCCGACGCCAACCATCGACGACAGTATAACCAAAGACGGGAGCGGTACAGGTCCATTTGTCAGTATCATGAAAGGTCTATCTCCCGGGAAAAACTATTATTACAGGGCCTATGCAACCAACGCCATAGGGACTGCCTACGGATCGGCCATCAGCATAACCACCAACAGTGTGCAAGCCGGAACTGACAGCATTTACGATGCACGCAGCAGTCGTTACTATCGCACCCAGATCATCGGCTCCCAGACCTGGATGGCTGAGAACCTGGCGTATCTCCCGACCGTGTGGGGACAGGATACGGGCTCATTGACTGAGCCCTTCTATTATGTTTACGGATACGACAGCACCCTGGTGGATATTGCCACGGATTCAGCCAACTTTAAAGCCTATGGCGTTCTTTACAACTGGCCGGCTGCGTTGAGCGCCTGTATACCTGGCTGGCATCTGCCTACTGTTGATGACTGGAAAGTACTGATCGAAACTATTGGGGCACCAGCCGGAGGAAAGCTGAAAGAGATCGGCAACACCACCAAAGACCCACAGAAAGCGCACTGGGAATCCCCAAATACCGGCGCTACCAATGAAAGCGGATTCAACGGTCTGCCGGGTGGCGAGCGATACAGTCGCGGTGGATTCCGGTACCTTCATCAATACGGAGCCTACTGGACTGCAACGGCACACAATGACACCACCACCTGGGTCAAACATCTGTATTACAACAACATTCAGCTCAGCCAGGATTGGTTCAGCAACGCAAATGGTTTTTCGGTGCGGTGCGTGAAGGATTAAGAAGTACTTAGAATGCCTAAAGTACTTAAAGTTAAAATACAAAAAAAATGAAAAACACAAAAACAAATATTACATATAACATTGACGGCGAAGGCGATACAACCCTCTTGTTCGTTCATGGTGCTTTTATTGATATGAGTTACTGGTCGGCACAGGTTGATTTTTTCAAAAATAAATACCGCGTGGTGACCTTAGATCTGCCCGGACATGCCCTATCTGGAAAGACCCGGGATGAATGGAGCATAACCAGCCTTGGGGAGGATCTGAGCGAATTCATCCGGGCGCTGAATCTGAAAAATGTGATCCTGATCGGCCACTCGATGGGTGGCGATATTATTCTGGAAGTAGCCATAAAATGTCCGGATGCCGTAATCGGTTTTATCGGAATCGATAATTTCAAAAATGCCGGTGCTGCCATGCCCGAAAAGATCCAAAGTATGATGGGGCAGATGAAAATGATGCTCAAGATGAACTTCTCCTTTGCAGCCGAGATGTTTGCCACCAAAGCGCTGCTCTCGCCGGCCACCGATGCCGCCATATCCAGTCGGGTGGTTAACGATTACAAGAACATGGATAAAAAGATCGGGTACGATTTAATCTGCTCAACTTTCGACTATTACAACCGTGAGCGGGAGCTCATGAATCAGCTGAAACTCAAAATGTACCTGATCAACGTGGATAACATCCCGACCAACAAGGAATTGCTTACCAAAAATGCTGCCTCCGGATATGAAGTTTTGCCCATAAAAGGCACCTGCCACTATCCGATGCTGGAAAATCCGTATGAGCTCAACAAGCTGATTCTTGAAGTAGTAGGAAAGATGTGATGATGTGCTGATGTGCTGATGGTTTGGTTGCCTTTCTGCCCTGCAGGGGCAACTTGTGAGTATCCGCCGGTGCAACCGGCGGGAGAAGGCCCTGCGTAGCCCACTACGGTGCAACCGGCGGGAGAAGAGCCCTGCGTAGTCCACACCAGCTTCGCCGGCAGAGAGGACTCTGTGTTACTGCCCGGCAAGGGCAACCTGTGAGTACCCGCCGGCATCGCCGGCGGAAAGGCATCCTACCTCAAAGCCTCCCAGAACCCTGCAAGGGTTCAATATCAGCAATACAGACCCCTATCTTACTGCAGCCTCGAGAAACGAAG
>JAQWAJ010000068.1 GCA_028707745.1 Bacteroidales bacterium
GTCGATCCGATCCATCAGCGAATCCGGATCATCGGTGTAATAAGAGAATATCTCACGAAGGGTATCCGTTTTTGCGGCAGATCTCTTCATAGCGGTGACCCGGTCATGGGTTTGCAGTAAAGCGAAAAGAACATGACCTCCCAAAAGTCCGGTGCCACCGGTTACTAAAATTCTTCCCGTTCCCATATTAGTTTTTTTCCGAACCCCAGGCGGTTGTCTGTCATTTTGATAGAATCGACCGACAAAACCCAAAGATTGAGTTTCACAGCCAGCGCATAAGGAAAGCGCCGGAGATAAGCAATCCGCGCCTGTTCAGGAGTAACCCGGGCAAAATGATCCGGATTGCCCGGCTGACAGGGATAGGCTCTCCCGGTGAGCTGTATTCCGCGAATCTTGCCGATCACTTTTGTTTCAAGCATAATTCCGCCGGATACACCGGGATTTTTTAACAGCTCGCTCCCATGTCGGGTTTCAGGATCGCTGGTAAACACAATAGCCTGATGATCTTCAATATAAGCATAAAAACAGTGGGCCGTCCAGCTCCCCTGTTCAGAGACTGTTGACAGCGTCAATACATGATGGCGGCGAAGAAATTTGTTGATCCGGGGATCCATAGCTCGGTGAAATTTCCTGCTAAAGTAAAGAAGACTTTTAACTTTTGCCCAAGGTGCCGGCACCGGCGCACGTACTGCGCCGGTACACCGGTCCTTTGGATGAAAAAGCAATAAATTACCCTGCGTTTTCCAACCTCAATCTCTGTTTATATAGATGCAATCCCGTGAGGCAAATGGAAAAAAATAGTTGAAAAGTTTTCAACCTGAGTATCTTTACCTGTCAAATACCAGTCATTCTATGAAAAAATTGGCCTTGCTCCTGATCTGCATCCTGCCGCTCCGACTTTTTAGCCAGGATCCCGACCTCTGCTGGATCGATCAGGATGCACAGGCAAAAGCATCCCGTATGAAGGTACTTTCTGCGTTGAAAGGGATGCATTCCTTATCGGCCCCATCGGGAATGGATATTAAATACCATCGGCTTGAGCTCACACTGGATCCCGCCGTCCGGCAAGTCACCGGCAAGGTAACCACCTTTTTTGCACAGAAAACGAATGATCACCATACGCTGTCATTCGACCTGCGTGATAATATGATCGTTACAGCCATCAGATTCGGCAATCAGCTCATAATCAACTACATTCATCAGAATAACCGGCTAACCATTCCGATATCCGGACTGCCCATCGGGTTAACAGATTCTATTACCGTTGAATATCACGGCGTTCCGGTTAATGACGGTTCTGACTCTTTCTCCTTGTCGCAGCATGCCGGTGCACCAATCTTATATACCCTTTCAGAACCTTATGGGGCCAAGGATTGGTGGCCATGCAGTCAGGACCTGAACGACAAGATAGATTCAGTCGATCTGATTATTACAGTCCCACCCGGCAATCGCGCGGCTGCCAACGGAATGCTGATCTCGGAGGAACATCTGCCCGACCGGAGCATTTACCATTGGAAGCACAAACATCCCATAGCAGCCTATCTGGTTGGAGTTTCGGTAACCAATTATGTTTATTATTCCGATTACGCGCCGATCGGAAACAATGACTCCATCGAAATATTGAATTATGTTTATCCGGAATCGCTTGCCTATGCAAGGGCTCATACCCCAGGAATCATCCTTCCTTTTCAGCATTATTGCCAGTGGTTCGGACTCTATCCTTTTGCCGATGAACGTTACGGCCATGCTCAATGGAACTGGGGCGGCGGCATGGAACATCAGACCATGAGCTTTATGGGAGATTTCGGGTATGACCTGATGGCCCACGAACTGGCCCATCAATGGTACGGCGATTATCTGACCTGCGGGTCCTGGCGGGATATCTGGCTGAATGAAGGTTTTGCCACTTACCTGGTCGGGCTCTGCTATGAGGTCGATATGGACGGCATGTACTGGGAGCCGTTCAAGCGGCTTACCATCAACAGGGTGATCGGGCAACCGGGCGGATCGGTTTATTGTTATGACACTACCAATGTGAACCGGGTGTTTGATTCCCGGCTCTCCTACAGCAAAGGCGGGATCGTCCTTCATATGTTAAGGGGTCAGATGGGAGATTCTGACTTCTTTAAAGCGATGAATGAATATCTGCATGACCCCGGTCATGCTGCAGGATATGCCACTACCGAAGATTTTATCAGTCATGTCAACGCCGTGTCCGACTCAAGCTATCAGGAGTTTTTCAACGACTGGGTTTACGGCGGGGGATATCCTACCTATCATATCACCTACCGGGTGAACGGGGATCATTCAGTTGAGCTGGAGATCTCTCAGGAAACCAGTGACCCATCGGTCAACTTTTTTGAGATGAAAGTGCCGTTGCGCTTTTATGGTCCATCGGGCCAAACCCGTACCATTATGGTTCATCATACACAAAACGGTCAGGTTTTCAGGGTCGATCCCGGCTTTAAAACCGATTCTATCAAGTTCGACCCCGACCGGTGGATCTGTACGGCAAATCCGCTGGTATCCAACATCGCTGAACTTCCTTATGATCAGCAAATTAATGTTTTCCCGAATCCGGTTACCGATCTTCTGACTGTTCATCTGACTCTGCCCGAAGCCGGTATCTGTATTCGGATATACAATGCCAAAGGGCAAAAGGTGGGTGATTTCAAAACTTCCTACTCCACGACAGAGGTCCATATTCCGATGGTTTCCTATCCCGCGGGCGTTTATTCGGTGGAGGTCGTAGGAAGAAAGCCGGTGAAAATCCTGAAACAATGATGTTTCGGAACCTTCACCGGCTTTCCTGAAAACCGGCATACTCTGCGATCTCTAGTATTCTCTCAGTTCCCGCTCAACATCCTTATCGCCGCGACCGCTGAGGTTAATGATACTGATCTGGTCCTTGCGGTCCTTAAGAACTTTCATGGCAAGAGCCACGGCATGTGATGATTCGACAGCCGGAATGATGCCTTCGAGTTTTGAAAGAATCCGGAAAGCGTTGATGGCTTCCTTATCCGTAATCGGTTGATACTCGGCTCTGCCCGACTCCATCAGGCTGGCATGCTGCGGAGATACGCCGGGATAATCGAGTCCGGCGGCAATTGACCAGCTCTGAGCCGGCTTGCCTTCTTCGTCGGTCACACAATAGCTGTAAGTTCCCTGGAAAATGCCCGGCTTGCCATAGGAAAGGGTTGCGGCATTCCGGTTGATGGCCGGGCCATCGCCACCACCCTCGGCGCCATAGATTTTCACTTCATGATCCGGAAGAAAATCGATGAACAATCCGGCAGCATTGGATCCACCTCCCACACAGGCAAAGATGTTATCCGGCAGGCGTCCTTCTGCCTGCAGGAACTGCTGTTTTGCCTCGCGGCCGATGACACTCTGGAAGTATCCTACCATATTCGGATAGGGGTGCGGCCCAACCTGTGATCCCAGGCAATAGAAAGAATTCGGATTTTCAATATAATATCCCAGAGCGGCATCAACCGCATCTGCCAGAGTTTGTGTTCCCTGATCGGCAGGTATCACCTGGGCGCCAAGCAGTTCCATCCGGCTAACGTTCATCGCCTGACGCTGAATATCAACGGCGCCCATGAATACTTTGCACGGAATTCCCAGCAACGCGGCAACGGTAGCCGTGGCCACACCATGCTGACCGGCTCCGGTTTCGGCAATAATCTCCCTGGCTCCCATCCTTTTAGCTAAGAGCAACTGCCCGAGGGTGTTATTGATTTTATGAGCGCCCGTATGGTTCAGATCTTCCCGTTTCAGATAAATCTTGCTGCCCACAAAATCTGACAGACGTTCAGCATAATAGAGCGGAGAAGGCCTTCCGGCATATTGTTTCAGATAGTAGACGAATTCATCCTTAAACTTCTCATCCTTGGTGATTTCCATGAACCGATCGGCCAGAACCAGCAGTTTTTCAGCCAGAACCGGCGGTACATACATGCCGCCATAATTTCCGTACATTCCTTTAGCTTCAAATTCCAATGCGTGTTCCGAGGGTTCTACAATAATTTGAGATTTCATTTTGTATAGTTATTTGTTGTTTTGTTTCGATTGATAGTTGGTTGTTGTTGTTTGCTTTTCTGATTGGGGCTGGCTGGTTGTTTGCGGTTGGAGCATAAAAAAACCGCAGGAGGCTGTCCTGCGGTTTTTTTGATCAGATATATCTTATCTTATTACCTGGGTACACCTCTACAACCGGACCAGCATGCGCCAGCGCCAAACGATAGAGGAATTGCAGATAATCGAATTGTTCATTTCATTTCTTTGAGCGGGCAAAGTAAAACGATAAAATTGAATAATCCAAATAGCCACCGGATCAAATCTTCCTGAACCCCTGCCATTAAATCAGCCAGGCCAGAAAACACAGACTGACAATGGCTGCCAGGGCAATCATCTTCAGCAGATAATTTCTTCTTTTCCCTTTATTGGTTTCTTTTCTTCTGTATTGATACCAAATGTAAAACAGTATGGCATAAGTCAGAAGAACAAGAGGAATTATAACAATGATTTTCATTTATTCGGAGTTAGGTTCACTGTCCAAATTAGACAAAAAAGGTATATTGTCCCCCGAATCACTGTATTTTTACCTGAAATTTTAGAAAGATGTTCTCGGGAATCGTTGAAGAAACAGCAAAAGTGGTTGGCCTGACAAAGGATCTCGACAACCTGCATATCACCCTGGCCTGTTCATTTGTGAATGAACTGAAAATCGATCAGAGCGTATCCCATAACGGGGTTTGCCTGACCGTGGTGAAAAAGGAAAACAATACTTACACCGTTACGGCAATCCGCGAAACACTTGAAAAATCCAATCTCGGATTGCTCCAGGTGGGCGACGAAGTAAACCTGGAACGGAGCATGCGCATGGACGGACGACTCGACGGACATATCGTACAGGGCCATGTGGATCAGACCGCCATCTGTAAAACAGTGGATGAAGCCGAAGGCAGCTGGTACTATACCTTTGAGTTCGAGCCCGTCAGGGATCAACCCGGCCACATGGTCGTCGAAAAAGGCTCGGTATGCGTCAACGGAGTGAGCCTGACTGTGGTCAATGCACGCGAGAGTAGTTTCCAGGTGGCAATCATTCCTTTCACCCATCTGGTCACCAATTTCCACTGTTTTAAACCCGGTTCAGTAGTTAACCTGGAGTTTGACATTCTGGGAAAATATATCGCCCGGATGCTGCAGGCACAGGGGATTGTGCGGTCGTAGGGGACGAGCCATGCCTCGTCCCTCTACATTACCCCATGCCTCGTTACTCGTCACTCGTAACGCGTCACTCGTAACGCGTTTCGTACAATTTTTCTGCCCTGTGCCCTATGCCCTATGCCTTATTTTAGTATTTTTGTGCACTTTTTTTTAAAGCAATCGTATTGTGAGTAAGAAGTTTCCTGAATATAAGCAGCTCGATCTGCCGGGGGTTAACCTGGAGGTGATGGACTATTGGCTCAAAAATAACACGTTCCGTAAAAGTCTTGAAATCCGTGAAGGCCATCCGGATTTTATATTCTATGAGGGTCCTCCGTCGGCCAACGGACTGCCGGGCATTCATCACGTAATCGCCCGTTCCATCAAGGATATTTTCTGCCGTTACAAAACCCAGAAGGGTTACCGCGTACTGCGTAAAGCCGGATGGGATACCCACGGCCTGCCAGTTGAACTCGGCGTGGAAAAAATGCTCGGCATCACCAAAGATGATATCGGGAAAACCATCAGCGTGGCCGAATATAATGAAGCCTGCCGCAAGGAAGTCATGCGATATACCGATCGGTGGGAAGACCTTACCCACAAAATGGGTTACTGGGTGGATATGGAACATCCGTATATCACCTACGATAACCGGTATATCGAAACCCTCTGGTGGATTCTTAAACAACTGTACAACAAAGGATTATTATACAAAGGATACACCATCCAACCCTACTCCCCCGCCGCCGGAACCGGTCTGAGCTCACACGAGCTCAACCAGCCGGGCTGCTACCGGGATGTGAAGGACACCACTGTTACCGCGATGTTCGAGGTATGCGACGACGATGCAAATAAATTATTGGCGAATGACCCAACGTTACGCGTTACGCGTAACGCGTCACTTTACTTCATCGCCTGGACGACCACCCCATGGACCCTTCCGTCAAACACCGCACTTTGCGTAGGACCGAATATTCGCTATGTGCTGATTGACACGGTTAATCCCTATTCCGGTGACCCGATCAGGATAATTATGGCTAAAGAGCTGGTTAGCAACTATCTCGATGCCGCTAAACACCCTTATGAAATAATCAGGGAATTCTCAGGCCGTGAACTGGAAGGGATCCGTTACAAACAATTGATCGACTGGGTAAAACCCAAGGGAGATGCGTTCAGGGTAATCCTGGGCGACTTTGTGACCACTGAGGATGGTACGGGTATCGTTCACATCGCTCCGACCTTTGGAGCGGATGATGCCCGGGTAGCCAAGCAGAGCGGGATTGTCCCGATGCTGGTTGATGATATCGATGAAAAAACGCAGCCGTTGGTAGACCGGAAAGGGCGTTTTTTTCCGATCGAAAACCTAAGCAAATCATTTGTCGATCAATACGTTAATCAGGATACATATCGCCCGTTTGCCGGACGTTTTGTGAAGAACGAGTACGATGAGAGCATCGCTCCGGGTACTGAGTCGATCGATGTGGAAATTTGCGTGATGCTCAAGCAGCAGGGCAAAGCCTTCCGTATCGAAAAACATATTCACAATTACCCGCATTGCTGGAGGACCGATAAACCCATCCTCTATTATCCGCTCGACAGCTGGTTTATTCAGACTACCTCCGTCAAGGAACGGATGATCGAATTAAACAAGACCATCAACTGGAAACCCGAATCCACCGGTACCGGCCGCTTTGGAAACTGGCTGGAAAATCTGGTCGACTGGAACCTTTCGCGCTCCAGATATTGGGGAACTCCGCTGCCAATCTGGGCTACCGAAAACCATGCCGAACGCAAATGCATTGGGTCGGTTGCCGAATTGAAAGAGGAAATCGACAAAGCCGTAAAGGCCGGATTCATGACTGAAAACCCGCTCGCCAACTTTACTGAAGGCGATAATAGCTCGGCCAATTATGATCTGTTCGATTTGCACCGGCCAAATGTGGATACTATTTACCTGGTTTCAGATACCGGCAAAAAGATGTTCCGCGAACCCGACCTGATCGATGTCTGGTTTGATTCAGGCGCCATGCCTTTTGCCCAGCTGCACTATCCTTTCGAGCACAAGGATGATCTTGGGCATTTCTTCCCGGCTGACTTTATTGCCGAAGGAGTTGACCAAACCCGCGGATGGTTCTTTACCCTCCATGCCATTGCAGTCATGCTGTTCGACTCCGTTTCGTTCAAAAACCTGGTCTCCAATGGCCTGGTGCTCGATAAAAACGGAGAGAAAATGTCGAAACGACTCGGCAATACCGTTGATCCTTTCGAGGTGATCAGTAAATACGGTTCCGATCCGTTACGCTGGTATATGGTTACCAATTCACCGCCCTGGGACAATCTGAAATTTGATCTCGCCAGCGTGGAAGAAGTCAGAAGAAAATTCTTCGGAACCTTATATAATACCTATGCATTCTTCAGTCTGTACGCCAACGTTGACAATTTCCATTACGAAGAACCCGAAATTCCGTTCGCCGAACGTCCGGAGCTCGACCGTTGGATATTATCGCTGTTGAACA
>JAQWAJ010000069.1 GCA_028707745.1 Bacteroidales bacterium
AAACCGACCGTCTTCTTTTTGAAAAGAGAGATTGTACATCACCCCGTTGCGTGCTTCCTCACCGATGCCCAGGATTGTTGCAGCCTCGAGAATAAAGGCCCCGTCAACGATCCAGAGTCCGCGGTAGCAGGTTGGTCCGACCTGGAAAGCCGGCAGCCCCTTTTTGATCTCTCTGGCTTGCCAGATGTTTCTGACTGATGCATCGATCAGATCCTGAATACCAGGATCGGGAACCGTGATCCGGTTGTAAGGCAGATCGACAGATTTCCAATATAATTCCGATTCTTTTTTACAACGGATGGCCTGATCGAGGGTAACCGGCCATCTGGCAAGCGCTCCGCCGCCATACAACATCACAGCGAAGGTGATGGTTTGGCCTGGCTTAATGTGAACCGGACCGATCTTAACGTGTGTTTCTTTTTCAGATATTATCAGGGATGAAGGATCAAGCGGCAGAGAGCATCCGATCTTTTCACGGTTATTCAGGGTGAGTGTATTATCCAAAAAACTGACAGGAAGCGAACTGTTAATCCTGATTGAAGGTGACAGCACTTTGTCGTGATTGCTCGTATTTCTGATTCTGACCAGGATTACTGCATTTCGTGGCTCCTCTTTCCCGGTGCCCCGATCCATATCAGGCTCATCAGAAAGAGGTATGGCTAATGCCCTTATTCTGTCAGGAATCCAGGTAACCGTGAAAGCCTCCTCGGTAATTTCAAAATCAGGATGTGATTTCCGGGTAATCATGATGGGCATCCTTGAGGATTCAATCTCTTGCCCAACCCAAACAACATGATCTGTAACATCGATCCCGATTTGTGTACGGGGCTCTCCATACTGGTTCACCGGGAAAGGGTGAATTCTCAGGTTGCCATGCTCGTCAGCCAATGTCTTATATGGATCATCGGGCAGGCAAATAGTGCTTTGCCAGAACGGCGGCGCATAGCGATAATCGACTTTAATGTCCTGGCAAATAGCTAGATGGGGACTGCATAAAAGGATGATTAATAATGAAATAACAGGCTTGAGGGTTTGGTGGGTTTTCATAATTAGTTCTGAGGTTTGGCAAAAACCTGGGTCCAGTACTTTCCGATGGGCCAGGCTCCCATATCGGTGTAAACAGGATTCATGATATTTTCACAATGGCCGGGACTTTTTAGCCACTCTTTAACAACATCGTCTTCGTAGAGGATTCCGTATGCAAGGTTTTCGGCGCAATCGGTCCAGAAATAGCGTTGGGTATAAATCCGGTCACCCACAAATTGACCGTTACTTCCTTTGTGGCTGATGAAATTGTTTTCCGACATATCTGTGCTATGAATTTTGGCTGCTGCAGCGAGCTGATCGTTCCATTTCAGATCGCCGGCCGGACCGTACCACTTTTTGCCACAATAGTGTCCGCTTCGACGGGCCTTGTTCACCAGACTCAGCATTTTACTCCGGCTAAACAGGACAATATCATCAGGTTCTCTGGCTTCACAGGAGGAGGACTTCGGGAACAGAAGAGGAAAGATAAATAACCCCATCAACATTAGAGTTGGCAACTTTATAGAGTTGCCAACTCTTTTATAAAGGTCTGATATATAGTTTGTTGCAAAAAAGGACCTTCCCATAATTGGCTGTTAATCAGTCGTTAGTAGTTTTATTTCTAAAGTTGCCAACTATAAAGGAGTTTTCAACTTTTCTTAAAACAAAAGGGAACATAGTAAAGTGTTTAATAATGAACGTGTTACGATATGATAGGACATTGATGATGGATTTTGTTTATATTTAAATTATTGGTCTATAACGGATTAACTTAATGATTATTTCAGTTGTCAACTCTATAAAGTTGCCAACTTTACCTTTACTTATATCTACCAATTACTGTACAACTACCTTTTTTGTGATCTCATAAACCAGAGCCAATTGCCCGTCACCCAACCCCCACGGGGTCTCCTCAGGCTTCCAGTCAAGGCGTTCCAGCGCTTTTTGTGCTGCTGGCAGATTGCCGGAATACATCGCCACCGACCACATCATGATTGGATTGGCCGGTTCGACTTTCATCCAGGAGGTTAGCAAATCATCACCCTCCTTTTCCCTGCTGGCAAGCCTGTAACTCAGGGCCACCAATAAACTCGGACTATCCCAGCCGGATTTCCGGTTGATCGTATCATTAATAACCCTGGCAAAGCTTTTTCCAGCCTCCGCTCTCTTGTCCATCTGCAGATAACATAAGCCGGTCAGGTAATCCTCTATCCGCTCATCGGCGAGATATGGCTTGCCGACACCCAGCGATTCGGGCCATAAACGTGCGGCCGACAGATCATCCAATGCCTTTTGGTAACGTTGATGTTTCAGATAGTCGAGGGCTCTCAGAACCAATGCAGATCGATAGACATCATGCCCTTCACGCGCTCCTTCGGCCGGCAATAGTATAATCCTGTTCAGGATATCCAGACAAGCATCATAGTTTTGATTGTTCAGTTCCGCTTTTGCCTGGTCAAAATCAAGAATCATGTGGCCTGGGATCTTTACGGTGGCTTTTTCGGAAATTTCCAAATACCTCGACCATACCCGGTTTTTGGCGTAAAAAGCACTCAGGGCATGCCAGGTCCGCCAATCGTCGGGAGCCAGCACCTGTGCCCGCAGTAAATCACGCAATACCAGCTCATTCTCCGATCCTTCGAAAAGCTTCGCCCGGGCTAGGTAAAAGTGGGCTTCTGCCGGCTTATCCCCGCATGATTTGAACAAATCCCTGGCTTTCAATGAATCATCCAGATTTAACCGGATCAAACCCTGATAATATCTGTTTTGCCAGGCTGGTTGTTCCGACTCGGCCCATTCCAATACGGTCAGCGTTTCCGGACGGTAGGGGAAAACGAATTTGGTTGTAGCGGAAATTGCAGGCTTCCTTGCTGCCAGATAATCCCTCCAGTACTGAATTTCTGCCTGGTCCGGAGCTAATTCCAACAATGCTTTTGCTTCTTTATCCAGATCCAGGTTGTGATAGAATATAGCCAGTTCCAGATAGGTTTGCTCCGGAAATTCATTGCGGATCAGGTTCTTGAATGTACTGAGATTTTCTGGTGATGGCTCATTCAGATATTGTTCGTATCCGGCAAAATGGTTCAGGGGATCTATACTGATGAGCTTCTGCAAAACTTCCCCTGCACCAGTCGGATGGCCGGCGAGTCGGTTGGCAATCGCTTCAAATTGAATAGCTTTGATATTATAGCGGTTGTAATCCTGTGCCAGCCTTGAATACTTGAAAACCTGATCGTATTTCCGCTCCATCAGTGCGATCTCAGCAAGCCCGGTATAGGCAGCTGAACGATATTCCATCGACCGTGTCGCCAGTCCAAATGCCTCTTTTGCTTCATAAAACGCCTCTTTTCCCCGGCTCTTTTTAACGATCCCCAAGAGGTAGTTGGATTTCGGATCATAAGTGTCAAATGAAAGTGCCGTCATCAGAAGTTCCTCAGAGAGTTTCGGTTTAAGAATTCTCACGTACTCCTCAGCCAGTCCTGACAATGCAGGAATGTAATGGGCGTCGGCCGACAGACACTTGCGATAGTAGTCGCGTGCCTGCGAATATTCGCGCTGACGACTGAATTCAATCGCTTTCAGATATAATCCCTGAACAGAATTCCAGTCGAAAGGCGGTGATACTACCGGACGGTCGGTGTTGCGTGCTAGCTGATCTTCGGGCGACCATCTAAGCTTTCCGCTTGCCAGCGAGACTGCTGACGGATTTTTCTCGACCGGGTAAACGAACAGTTCCAGCGGTTTCAAGTTGAGGGGAACTCTGACTTCCTGCCCGGATCCGTATTCAACGATCAATGTATCATTGATATACTCCAGCGGAGAGAGACGAATTTCTTTTTTGGTTCCATCCATCAGATTCAGAATGCCGGCCTCGCTGATCTCCGTTACCCCTCCGGTTCCCACAACCGGGAACCAGTATTCGCTGAACCGTTCACAGCTGTTGCCGGGAAATCCCATGTGTTTAAACGGGGTCAGGGTACTGCCTGCAGCTTCCTGGTTAAAGAGCAATCCTGTCTGTATTTCAGTGTATTGCCTGTTTCCGGGTTGATCGGTCAGCAGGTTGGTCCAGATAGCTCCCTGCGGGCTCAGCGACCAGATCCAGATTTTCTTCCCGGGCTTTTCGGTGTAATCATTCCAATGGCCAAATCCGAAATTCCGGGATGAATAGTATCCGGCAAAGAAATCGGTATAAGCTCCGAGAACATGATAACTGTGATCGCTGCCATAATTATTTTCGGAATATCCCGATATGTTCCTGCCATCTGCCAGAACCGGCCAGGGGGATTCCTCACCGCCATGGCCGATATAATGATCGCCCGGATAGTAATACGTCAGGTCAGGCGCAGCATCTGCAGCTGCTGTAGCCCAATGGTATTTCGAGGTGCTCATGTCGGTTGCATTGAACCAGAACAGGTCCGTTTCAATGCGGGCCTTGTCTTTGGGCAGTCTGATCTCCCCCCGCCACTCCGTTCTGGAGGTCAGGTCCATGGCACCCACGATACAGGAAACGCTGCCATCAGAATTCGTGCGGGTTAAATAATCCACCGGAGTGGCAGTGGTGGGCGCATGCCCGATGGAGCCGAAATTGAACTCAATACCACCCGATGTCCAGGCCCCGCGCATAGCGATATCTCTGAATTTGATAACCTTATTGAAGTAGATGAACTCCTGCCCTGTAGATTTTTCAATGGCTCCCAAAATTTTACCACCCATCTCAGGGGCAATCAGAACCCGGATCCACTCATTTTCGAGCTCGACGATTTTCCAGTCCCGATTAATCCCTTGAGTAGTATATCCGTCAAAACGGAAATATGGATAGATTTTTCCGGTTCGCGCCACCGGATTCGGATCACTATATGGATAGGTGAGAAACAAACGGTTGTATTCACGAATGCCGGCGCTCTGCGCAGCGAGGCCAATCGGGGTAAGGAAAGAGATGAGTGTGGATACATTGATGAGCAACAAGAGCGACAGTAACCGGCGTTTCATGATATTGATTTTTTACTAAAATACGGATTTGATTGACTATTTTTAGTTACTTAACCGCAATGTAATAATGTCGGAGTTTCCCATGAACAAAAGGGTAGAAGTCAGATGGGCGGAAGATTTGGATAATCAGTCTGTTCTCGAGCTCTCACCGCGATGTGCACAAGCCGGAATGATTACCATGTATCCCGATCGTGCCCCGGTTTTCAACAGGTTACATCGTTTAGTGGACCCGGATTCTTATCATGCAATTGCCCTGAACGGGAATAAAGTTGTGGGGTTGTTTGGTACACTCCATACTGATATGTACCTGTGCGATAAGCCGGTGCGAACTGCCTATTTCATGGATTTCAGAGTTGATCCCGACTTTCGCGTTGGGTTGACTGCATACCGGCTTGTCAGGCGCACCCTTGATTTTGAATCTGAATCAGGCACCCGGATGGCTCTGGCTACCGTATTGAAAAACAATGACGCTCCGATGATTTTTACCAAGGGCAGGGGAGGCCTTCCGGCTTCATTGTATCTCGGAGATAACCGGATTTACAGTTTTGTGCCGGTACGCAGGCTGAAAATTGATGACCGGTTTGTCATACGAAAGGCAACTCTTGAAGATGTTCCGTCCCTGGTTGGCTTGTATAACCGTTTTTACGGATCGTACCAGCTGGCTCCCAGAATGACCGAAGAGACTTTCCTTCATTATATTACGAACATTGAAGGGTTAGAGATCGATCATTTTTTTGTGGCATGCGAAAAGGGTGAAATAAAAGCTGTCGGAGCTGCCTGGGATGCCAGATCCATCAAACGATACTGGGTCATCCGGTCGAATATCAAGGTCAGACTGATGTCGGAACTGGTGAAGTTTTTGTCGTTCCTGGGGCGAAAGATGCCTGAACCGATCCGTACCAACCAACCCCTGAAACAACTTACCCTTGTATTATATGCACATGATCAGTCAACTGAGGCGCTCACTGCCATCTTTCGTCATATCAATAACCTGCACTTAGGTGGAGAATACTCACTGATTCAGGTTCAGATGCATGAGGATGATCCGGTAAACGAATGCCTGAAAGGATTGCTGGGTGCCTCACTTTACAGTGAAATACATCTGTTTGCGAATACCCTCCAATTTGCAAGGGAAATCCAGAATACAACCGCAAAGGTGCATCTGGAATTCCCTAATTATCTTTAATTATTCTGATTACTTTCTGCCTCGTTTGCTCATATAGCGAGTGAAATAGTCGGAATATTTAGTACTATACTCTTTAGCCAGATCGTCTTCTTTCGCACTTTCGAGGGCCGAAATCAGCGGATCCAATTCATATTTCATGGTCACCTGGAACTCATAGTCCGGGAACATATTTGACGGAAGGCTGAGGAAATAATCGACATTATCACAGATCCCTTCGTAAGAAAATTTGGAAATTTCACGGGCTTTAGCCTTATCTCCAATGCGTAACCACAAGGTTGCGGTTTCTACGTCCTGCGACACATACCCCAGCACTTTTCCAGGCAAAGCTTGTTCCAGCTTGTTCAAAACCTCAACGGCTTTGTCGGTTTTCCCTTCATCCAGCAGGGCAGTAGCCAGACGGTTAAAATTAGCTTTCATATTCTGGATCATCCGGCGGCAGGTCTCATCCTGATAAACCTTCGGATTGTTCATGTTGGTATAACGGAACTTGTTCATAACATTATCATACATAATGTCAGTATTTACCATCTTAGGCATACCTTGTTGAAGACCTCCCTTGATCGGAATCAAACGATAGGTAAGTCCCTGAAGTTCAAGGTAGTCGTCAAGCTTTACAGAACCAGACTGCCGTGGAGTGGTATAGTAGATCGGTCGTTCCCAATCATTGTATGCGAGAATATCCAGAATCAGCAATTCATCTTTGTATACCTGGCTCTGCCCCATATTCCAAACGATGGATGAATCGATTTCGGCAGCCCGGCTGGCCGGTACCGTTCCGCTCGCCAGTACTTTATTCTTGTCGATCGGCAGCTTGAATGTGGCTGTCGGGAAATAGTTGTATTGACGGTCTCCGTATGTTACCAAAGCTCTCTGATCATCACTGGTAACGAATTCCATCAAATCCTTGAGCGTTTCGGGTTTGGTTTCATTAGTGTCAATCGCGACCATGCCTCGTTTCCCCTGCCGGTATTGTTCGAAGTTCATCGAAATGGGCAGCGCTTTGGAGTCGTAATAGGTCCGTTTAAGCTGATCGATATACCAATCCTGCGGAAGGAAAGGCATACAGCAAACGCGGACATCCTTGCGGACACCTTCAACTTCCTGGATGTACCAGAGGGGGAAGGTATCGTTATCTCCGTTGGTAAAAATCAATGCATTTTTATCCAGTCCGATCAGGTAATTATAAGCAAAATCGTGCGCTGTATTCCGGCCTGAACGATCATGATCGTCCCAGTTTTGTGAAGCCATCAGTACCGGCACTGCCAGCAGACATACTCCTGACACCCCTAAGGCCACATATTTTGGATCGAGCTTATCTTTCAGCAGATCATACAGATAAAGAACGCCGGCTCCGATAAAGATCGCGAAGGCATAGAAGGAGCCCACATAAACGTAATCTCTTTCTCTTGGCGTGATCGGCACTTCATTCAGATAGACGATGATCGCGGCTCCCGTCATGACAAACAGCAGGATGATGATCCAGAAATCTTTCTTAT
>JAQWAJ010000070.1 GCA_028707745.1 Bacteroidales bacterium
CCTGGCTCAGGATGTCGGAGGGTTGAAGAAAGTACTCAGCAACGTGAAGATGAGGGGCGGACTTGGGGAAGTCAGGCTGGAGATGTTGCTCGAGCAAATTCTTGCCCCGGAGCAATATGAGGCGAACGTTAAAACCAAGAAAGGGTCATCCGATATCGTTGAGTTTGCGCTCCGGCTGCCCGGCAAAGACGATGACGGCAGTGTTGTTTACCTGCCGATGGACGCCAAGTTCCCGCAGGAGGATTATATTCAGCTCAGCGAAGCATACGAAGCAGCCAATCCGGAAGCCATCGAAGCTGCATCGAAAAAACTGGAGATCACGATCAAGAAAATGGCGAAGGATATCAAGGACAAATACATCGATCCGCCAAACACCACTGAATTCGGAATCATGTTTTTGCCGTTCGAGGGAGTTTATGCCGAAGTCATCCGCCGGGCATCCCTGATGGAGACTCTGCAGCGGGATTTCCGGGTTATCGTCACCGGCCCCACCACCCTCGCAGCCATTCTGAACAGTTTGCAAATGGGATTCAAAACGCTGGCGATCCAGAAACGAAGCAGTGAAGTGTGGCGGATACTGGGTGCCGTGAAAACGGAATTCGATAATTTCGGTAAGCTGCTCGACAAGACCCAAAAGAACCTGCATACGGCAACCTCACAATTAGATGAGTTGGTTGGAAAGAGGACCCGCGCCATCCAGCGAAGCCTTAAAAATGTGGAGTACCTGCCGGCCAGTGAAGCATCGGTTTACTTGCCCGAATTGGGAGAAGTGGATAGTGCGGAGGATTCGGAGTAGTGCCCGCTTTCGCGGGCAGGACAGAAAAGGGGGCGGTGGGTAATCATAGAATGAGTGGGGTTTTGGGAAGATTTTGTACTTTAGCGCTATGCTGAATCCCAACTCCATCTCAGAGCGCTTTATCAGGTATGCAAAGATCGAAACACAATCGGATAATAAATCCGTTAGTTGTCCGAGCAGTTCGGGCCAGATTGATCTTGCCCGTTTGCTGCTGATAGATCTGGAGGAGGTCGGATGTACCGAGATTTCGCTTGACCGGAACGGATACATTATGGCAACACTCCCTGCCAATGTTTCCAAATATGTTCCTACGATCGGTTTTATTGCTCACCTCGATACCAGTCCGGATTATTCGGGTAAAAATGTTCAACCCCGGCTGGTTCATGCATACTCAGGAAGTAATATTCCACTTGACCCGGCCTCGCTGGTCAGCCTCAGTCCGGTTGAATTTCCGGAACTCCTGAATTATATCGGTCAGGATTTACTTGTAACAGATGGCAGCACCCTGCTGGGAGCCGATGACAAGGCCGGCATTACAGAGATTCTCGAAGCCATTGTATACCTGAACCGGCACCCCGAAATCCCACATGGGAAGATTCGTATCGGATTCACTCCGGATGAAGAGATTGGGCGCGGGGCCGATCTGTTTGATGTGAAAAAGTTCGGAGCAGAATTTGCCTACACTGTTGACGGAGGCCCGATTGGAGAACTGGAATATGAAAACTTCAATGCCGCGGCGGTGGCATTCCATATTCAGGGTCGGAATGTGCACCCTGGCACCGCGAAAGGCAAAATGATCAATGCCCTTCAGGTCGCAATCGACCTGCACTCGATGCTACCCGTGCACGACCGGCCGGAAAAGACTGACGGGTATGAAGGTTTCTTTCACCTTTCGCGTATCGAAGGTACGGTTGAAAAGGCCCGCATGGATTATATCATCCGCGACCACGACTTCGATCGGTTTACTGAGCGTAAAAACATGCTGGTCCACCTGGCTGCTCAGCTCAATAAAAAATATTCAGCCGGCACCGTGAAGGCATCGGTCCGCGATCAGTATTACAATATGAAAGAGAAAATCCTGCCGGTTTACCATATTGTTGAACTGGCAGCTCAAGCCATGAAAATGGCTGGTGTGGAACCGCTGATCATACCCATCCGGGGCGGTACCGACGGATCAAAGCTCTCATTTATGGGCCTCCCTACCCCGAACCTTTTCACAGGCGGGCACAACTACCACGGCCGGTTCGAATTTATTCCCGTGCAATCGATGAAAAAGGCCACTGAAGTCATCATAAATATTGCCCGGATAGCCGCTTCTTAATCCCAGAACAAAACTTACTGACTGGTGTTTAACATCTACAATAACAATTATTGAGATGTTAAAACAATTTGATGTTACTAAAAGCAAGATGTTCCGGATCATGGATGATGATGGCCGGATTCTTTCAGATAAATATATGCCCGTCATTGACGACAAACAGCTGGTAAAAGCCTACCACGACATGCTTTTTGCCCGCACTGCCGATCACATGACTGTAAGCTACCAGCGCCAGGGCCGGATATTCACCTATCCGCCCAACTTTGGCCAGGAAGCCATTCACGGCGCCACCGCTCAGGTGATGCGTTATGACGACTGGCTGGTCCCGGCCTTCAGGGAAATGGGCGCCTGGCTGGCCAAAGGAGCTACCCTAAAAGATATCTTCCTCTATTTCATGGGATATGAAGAGGGCAATTCGTGGCCACAAGCCAATCATCTCTTACCGATATCGGTTCCGATAGCATCCCAGCTCCAACACGCAGCAGGCATTGGATATGCCATAAAATTTAAAAAACTCGACGAGGTGGTTTTTGCCTTTGTGGGCGATGGCGGCACCTCCGAGGGAGATTTTCATGAGGCGCTGAACTTTGCGGCCGTATGGAAAGTCCCGGTGGTATTTGTGGTCCAGAATAACCAGTTCGCCATATCGGTACCGTTCCGGATGCAGACAGCCTCCAAAGGGATCGCCATTAAATCGCAGGCTTACGGAATGCCGGGCATTCAGGTCGATGGCAATGATTTTCTGGCCATGCTTCTCACTATGCAGGAAGCCTCTGAATTCAGCAGAACCGGTAACGGCCCGGTGCTCATCGAGGCGGTCACCTACCGTAAAGGCGCACACACCACTTCTGACGATCCATCAAAGTACCGATCGAAAGAGGAAGAGGAAATCTGGGAAAAGAAAGATCCGATCAATAGGCTCCGGAATTACCTGACTGACAAAGGCCTGCTCAATTCGGATGAGGAAGCCCGGTTAGAAGAACAGTACCGGTCGGAGGTTGACCGGATTTTTGTTGAGGCAGAAAACCATCCTGCCTACCCGCTGGAAGATGTGTTCAAATATATGTATGCCGATATGCCTGATGATCTCAGGAAACAGATGGCCAACCATGAAGAATTTCTCCGGTGGAAAGAATCAATCCAGTAAAAAGAATGAGTATGAAAATAATGAATATGGTCAACGCAATCAATAATGCGTTGGATATCAAACTATCAGAAGATCCGGATATGGTAATTTACGGCGAAGATGTGGGTGTTGAAGGCGGTGTATTCCGGGTGACCGAAGGGTTGCAGCAAAAATATGGCGCCGAACGGGTATTCGATTCGCCGCTGGCCGAATCGGCAATTGTCGGGACGGCAATCGGCATGGCTGCCGCCGGGTTGAGGCCGGTAGTAGAGATGCAGTTCTGCGGATTTGTATATCCGGCTTTTAACCAGATCATTTCGCATCTGGCGCGTATGCGGAACCGTACCCGCGGGAGGATCGGAATGCCGGTTGTGGTGAGGATTCCTTATGGAGGCGGCATCAATGCGCTCGAACATCATTCCGAAAGTATGGAAGCCCTGTATGCACAGATTCCGGGGATCAAAGTGGTCATCCCTTCTACTCCAGCCGATGCCAAAGGGCTATTGATCTCCGCCATCGAATCGGAAGATCCGATCCTGTTTATGGAGCCTAAGAGAATTTACCGGGCCATCAAGCAGGAAGTCAGTGAAGAGAAATTTTCAATCCCGATCGGCAAAGCCAAAGTAGTTACTCCCGGAACCGATGTAACCGTGGTTGCTTATGGCGCTATGGTCAGGGAGGTTCAAAAAGCATTGCCAAAACTCAAGGAAGCCGGCATCTCGGTTGAGCTGATTGATCTGAGGACAATTTACCCGATCGACAAGGTAACTTTGACCGAATCGATCCGGAAAACCGGGCGTATCATTTTTGTTGCCGAAGAACCCACCTCGTTTGGCGTTGGTTCTGAGATCATCGCGATAGCCAATGAAGAAGCTTTTTTATATCTGCAGTCGCCTCCGAAACGAGTGACCGCTTTCGATACCATTGTTCCGCTGCCCAAGGGTGAGCACCATTACATGATCTCTCCGGAGAAAATCTTCTATGAGATTCAAAGAACTGTAAACTTCTGACCCAATGAGATATATATTCAAATTTCCCGACATCGGCGAAGGGCTGGATGAGGGAACCATTGCAGAATGGTACGTGAATAAAGGGCAGACCGTGAACATGGGAGCGCCCCTGTTGAAAATGGAGACCGACAAGGTGGTTACCGATATCCCGTCGCCAAAGACAGGGATCATCGCGGCAATGTATGGACAGGTGGGAGAAACCGTTCATGTGGGGAGCCCATTGGTGGAATTTGACATTCCGGGCATCGACGGGGCCGAGGCCATCATCGAGGCAGCCAAGCCCGCTTTTGAAGCTGTCAAGGAAGAAGGGGCGGGAGTAGTCGGCACGCTGGAAATCGCTGATAATTCGGCCTATCTGCCAGCCAGCAGTGAAGCAGAACCAGTTTCCGTACAACCCGTGGAGACCGGGTCGAAATACCGGGCCCTGGCTACACCGGTCGCCCGGGCAATGGCCCGTGAACTCGGCATCAATATCGATTTGGTAACCGGCACAGGTCCGGTTGGAAGAGTTACCAAAGCCGACATCGAAAAATTCACAACCGATATGGCTTCACAACCCAATCAAAGACCCGCCGAAACATCGAAACCTATGCTGCCGGAAGTTCAGTCACCCGTTATTTCAGATAACGACAGGATTGAAATTAAACCGCTGAGCCAGATGCGTAAAGTCATCGCACGGAACATGATCCAGTCGAAGCACAATGCAGTGCACATGACGGTATTTGATGAAGTCGAGGTTTCGGAGCTGATCAGGATTCGTTATAAATACAAGGAACAATTTGAAAAAGAAAACATTAAGCTTACCTATCTGCCATTTATTCTGAAAGCCACCGCCCTCGCGCTGAAAAGTCATCCGGTGATGAATGCGGAGCTCGACATGGAAAACAGCCGGATGATTTATAAGAAGTACTACAACATCGGAATTGCCGCAGATACTGAGGAAGGCCTGGTAGTGCCCGTGATCCGGGATGTTGATCAGATGACTATCAGAAACATAGCCATTTCGCTGAATCAGATTTCCGAAAAAGCACGCGATCGGAAATTAACGATGGACGAGATGAAAGATGGCACCTTTACCATCACGAATTACGGATCTATCGGGGGTCAGTTTGCCGTTCCGGTGATCAATTACCCGCAGGCAGGAATACTCGGAATTGGCCGGCTGGTTGAAAAACCGGTGATTAAAAACGGGCAGATTGTACCCGGCACTCTGTTGCCGTTAAGCCTTTCAGTCGACCACCGGATGGTTGACGGAGGAGAAGTTACCCGGTTTTTGAACCGGCTGATGGAATATCTGAGTGATCCGGTATCGCTGATTATCGGGTAAGTGTTAAACAGAAAATTGCAAGAAATGAAATATGATTTGATCATTATCGGAGCCGGACCAGCCGGATATGTTGCGGCCATACGGGCCGGACAGCTGGGAATGAAGACTGTCCTGATCGAGAAAAAAGAGATTGGGGGAATGTGCCTCAACTGGGGTTGCATACCCACCAAAACACTCATCGAGAGCGCAAAGTTCTACAGTCGTATTAAAAGTGCGGAACAGATGGGAACCGACGGGATCGACCTGTCGAAAGTCTCCTTCAACTGGGCCCATGCAAAAAAAAGATCATCCAAAATTGTCGGGAAACTGACCGGAGGGGTGAGTTTTCTCTTAAAGAAAAATGGGGTGGAGGTCATCAGGGGAGAAGCCCGGATAACTTCGCCGGAAACGGTTAGTGTAGAGAACAGGCTGCTGGAAGCCAAAAACATTTTTATCGGCACCGGCTCCTACCCTGCCCCGCTTGATATCCACCTGCCTGCCGGAAAACTGGTCCAGGTGGAGCATCTGCTTGGGATGGATCATATTCCGCAAAAAATAGTTCTGGTTGGCCACGGTCCTGTGACTATTGAGCTGGCCCAGTTTTTCAGACTAATCGACAGGGAAGTCACGGTCGTCAGTCCGGTCGAGGATATTTTGCCCGGGGTTGATGAGTACCTGCGCAAATATGTTTTGAAAAAACTGAAGAACCAGGGCATCAGGGTCATTGAAAACAGCCGGATCACCTCAGCCGGAGAGGATCAGCTTCATGTAAACGATATCGATATTCAGTACGATATGGTCTTAAACTGTTCCTGGCGGAATGGCATTGCACCACCGTCGGATATCGATCTGGGCCGCGATGCTCATGGATTCATCCCGGTGAATGAATTTCTGGAGACCCGGGTTCCAGGGGTTTTCGCCATCGGTGACGTGAATGGCTTGTCGTACCTGGCACATGCGGCCTCATCGCAGGGCATTTTTGCAGTCAATCATGTGCAGGGTATCAGAGGAAGCATGGATCTTTCGCAGTGTCCGGTCAATATCTATACCGATCCGGAGATCTCGCAGATCGGCCTGACTGAAAAGGAGATACAAGCCAAAGGCATCGATTACCGGACGGGAGAGTTTCCCATGTCGGCCAACGGAAAAGCGCAGGCTGAAGGAAATGACGAAGGGATGATCCGGATCTTATCCGGGAAGAAGTTCGGTGAGGTGCTTGGGGTGCAGATTATTGCCGCCAACGCCACCGACCTGATCGCCGAAGCAGCCGCATTCATGTCGGTTGAAGGAACGGTTTATGATGTTGCGCGGACGATGCATGCACATCCGACCATCTCGGAGGTTTTTCTCGAAGCCGGAATGGATGCTGCAGACAGGGCGATACACAAATAGGTAGGGGGCGAGCCACGACTAGCCCCGCTACCCAATACTCAAAACCCAAAACCCAAAACCCGACACCCGATACCCGATACCTGATACCTGATACCCGAAACCCGATACCTGATACCCGATACCCGAGTTATTGTTAGGATCATTTGTCTAATTTTAGGCATTATTAAAAAAGATCAAGACGGAGCGGATCGGCTGAGATAATCTGACATTGTGGAATACCAAACCCTGCCATACACCTTACCGGATGCGGTGCTAATAGATGCTGAGGCCACCACGAATGACTTCATGGTATGGCAACCGGCTGAAACGGTAATTGTACTGGGCCAGAGTAACCAGGCCGGAACGGCTGTTCATACCGATCTGGCGATGCAGGATGGGATTCCGGTGTACAAGCGGCATACTGGGGGGCAGACAGTGATTCTTACTCCGGGGACTCTGGTGATATCCGTAAGGCTTATCTCTGAGAAACTGGAGAATCCGCAGATCTATTTCAGGCTAGTCAACCATTTGATCATAGAAGCACTATCGGAATCCGGTGTTGCCAATCTCGTTGAAAAGGGAATTTCAGATATAGCCATCGGGGATAAAAAGATACTGGGTTCATCGATATACAGAAAGAAGAGCATGGTGTTTTACCACGCGGTGCTGAACATAACAGAGAGTCCTGA
>JAQWAJ010000071.1 GCA_028707745.1 Bacteroidales bacterium
ACTTTGATTGTACAGGACAGGCCGCATCTTGAAACGATCATGAACCGTATCCGGAGAACGAAAGGTGTTTTATCCATTAGAAGATCAGACGAACAAACCCTATGAACGATAATCACGTAAGAATCATTGCTTCCAGCCTGAATGTTGATCAATGGCAGGTCAGAAATACGTTGCATCTGTTTGAAGAAGCCGCAACCATTCCGTTTATCAGCCGATACCGTAAGGAAAAAACCGGAAGTCTCGATGAAGTGGCCCTGATGGCAATCAAAAAGCAATCGGAAAAGCTGGTAGAAATGGATGATCGCAGGCATACAATCATTGAAACCATCACTGGTTTGGGTTTACTGACCCCGGAACTGGAGTCAAAAATCAATAAAGCCACCTCGGTGACCGAGCTTGAAGATCTTTATCTGCCTTATAAACCCAAAAAGAAGACCCGGGGTACCAAGGCAAAGGAGAAAGGTTTAGAACCGCTGGCCAGAGTGATCATGGAACAGCGAGATGGCGATCCTGTAAGAGAGGCCGGAAAATTTCTCAGTGACGAAGTTGAGTCTGAGGATGAAGCACTTGCCGGCGCCCGGGATATCGTTGCAGAGTGGATCAATGAAGACCAAAAAGTTCGAAATGTTCTCAGAAACATCTTTGAGCGTGAAGCTTATGCGATCTCTTCAGTGGTCAAGAAGAAGGAAGAGGAAGGAGTCAAATATTCGGATTATTTCGATTTTTGCGAGCCTTTGAGAAAATGTCCATCACACCGGCTTATGGCTTTGTTCAGGGGCGAAAGAGAAGGGTTCCTCCGATTAAATATTCAACCCGATGAGAATTTCGCCATTGAAAAGTTAGGCGCAATCGTGGTAAAAGGAAGGAATCCCAATGCCGGACAGGTGCAACTGGCCCTCAAAGACAGTTACAACCGGTTGCTGGAACCCTCGATCGAAAATGAATACCGGAATATTTTCAAGGAAAAGGCTGATGAGGAGGCCATCAAGGTATTTGCCGACAACCTTCAACAGTTGCTGCTGATGCCACCGCTGGGAGAGAAGAATATTCTGGCAATCGACCCCGGATTCAGATCGGGATGTAAAGTGGTCTGTTTGGATAAACAGGGACACTTGCTGCATAACGAAACCATCTTTCCACACCCGCCTCAGCGTGAGACCTCTATCGCTGCAAAAAAAATAAAATCGCTGGTCGACGCCTACAAAACCGAAGCCATTGCTATTGGTAACGGTACGGCCAGTCGTGAGACCGAATATTTTATCAAGAATTATATCCGTTTTGAACGCGATATCGAGGTTTATGTGGTTAGCGAAAACGGGGCCTCTGTTTACTCTGCCTCTGACGTGGCACCAGAGGAGTTCCCTGAATATGATGTCACTGTCAGAGGATCGGTTTCGATCGGTCGACGGCTGATGGATCCGCTCGCCGAACTGGTGAAAATTGACCCGAAATCCATTGGGGTGGGACAGTACCAACATGATGTCGATCAGAAAAAACTTCAGGAGACCCTCGATCAGGTGGTGATCAGCAGTGTGAACCGTGTTGGGGTTCAGGTTAACACATCCAGTCCGCACTTGCTCAAATATGTTTCAGGGTTGGGACCGGCTCTGGCCAAAAATATGGATGCCTATATCAAGGCGAACGGACCTTTTAACAGCCGTGAAGAACTGAAAAAAGTGCCACGACTTGGGGCCAAGGCATTTGAACAGGCAGCCGGTTTCCTGAGAATCCGCGGGGCGATAAATCCGTTGGATGACAGTGCAGTGCACCCTGAATCTTACCCGGTAGTTGAAAAAATGGCTGCCGATCTGGGATGCTCCGTCATGGATCTCATTAAGGATCCTGTTAAACGTGCCTTAATTAAACCAGAGAAATATGTGACTCCGGAGATCGGAATGCCGACACTCCTGGATATTGTCAGCGAGTTGAGCAAACCGGGACGGGACCCGCGCGGAAAAATCAAACTTTTTGAATTCTCGCAGGAAGTACAGAAAATCGAAGATGTGAAAACCGGCATGATTTTGCCCGGTATTGTCACCAATATCACCAGGTTTGGTGCTTTTGTGGATATCGGGGTAAAACAGGACGGACTCGTACACGTATCGCAAATGGCTGATAAATTCATCTCAGACCCTGCCGAAATAGTGAAACTCCATCAACATGTAAAAGTGAAAGTGCTGGAAGTGGATGCCTCGAGAAAACGTATTCAGTTAACCATGAAGGGATTAAACTCCTGATATCAGGGGCACCAGTTCATCAAGATTGTTTATCAGCGGTGTTCCACAATCCATCAGGCGAAATGCAGGATAGTGACCTTTTGTATAAAGAATCGAAGAAACACCCAGTATGTCGGCTACTTCCTTGTCGTGGCTGGTGTCTCCGATCATCACGATGGATTCTGTAGGGGCATGAATAGCTGACAATAATTCCATCCCCAGATCTCCTTTGCCGTTGGCATAATGGTTGTCGAGACCTTTAATCATTTTAAAATAACCGGATATTCCAAAGTGTCCGGTCATCTCAGTCAGAATCCCTGTTTCGCTGGCTGACAGCAAATACTGACTGCAACCCATTTTTGATAGTTGTTCAAGAATTTCAACTGCACCCGGGTGAAGCTGGCACTCTTTTTTTCGGCTATCGTATAGTCTGATGAACTCCATCGCCGGTTTTTCGAAAGGTTCAACCGAAAAATCAAAACCGGCTGCCTGATAGTAATCTTTAACCGGAAAACCGAATATCCGGGAATACCGGTCCTCATCGATCGCAGGGAGATTTCTCGCCCGGAGCAAGGTGCAGATTGATTCAATGCACAACCACTTATCATTCAAAAGTGTGCCATTCCAATCCCAAATGATATGCCTGAACGAAGGGTGGCTTGCTTTCATAACTACAAAGAAAAAAAAATGGCACCATTATTGGCTATTGCAATTGTGAAAAGGATTAAAACGTTGTCGTAAAAGCCAATCAACTTATGTAAGTTACACTATTGCAACTAAATAAAAAATATTAGCCATGTTTCTGAACCAACGGTCCGGTGGTCAATGTTCCATAATCCTTCCAATATCTGGAAAACAAATAAAGTAATTGGAAAACATGGAACTGATCTTTACTTCTCAAGCTTTAAAATATTTACTACCTGTGCTGCTTTTGGCTCTGGTGGTAATTGTTTTACTTGTTTGCAGAAGTCTGAGATCGGGGCCATTTTCAGATGCAGGGATTTTCAGGGGAGTGAAAAGAATTGTGTTGATAGCCAGAAGGTCAGTGGTTGACCGGATGATTGACGGCTTGATCGTATTGGATAACAAGAACCATATTCTGGACATCAATTCATCTGCGCAAAAAATCTTCCGGATTTCGATTTCACAAGTAATTGGTCAATCGGCCGAAATGGTGTTTGGATCTTACCCGGATGTTATTGATAACCTGAGGCATAGTTCGCGAAAACATCAAAATTTGCATATCCGAGTTGGCAGTGATGATCTGTTTTATTTGCTCGATATTAATCCGCTGTACGATTCACAAGGCGGAGTATTAGGGAAAATGCTGGTTTTTCATGATATCACATCTTTAAAACTAACAGAATTTAAGCTGATTGAGGCAAAAGCACGCGCTGAGCAAGCCGATAATCTGAAATCAGCTTTTCTGGCGAATATGTCGCATGAGATCAGAACTCCGATGAACGCCATCATCGGTTTTTCAAATCTTCTGAATGACGAGGAAGTGAGTTCCGAAGAGCGCAATGAATTCATTGAACACATCAAGAACAGCGGGAATTCTCTGCTCCAATTAATTGACGATATCATTGATATTTCAAAACTGGATACCGGTCAGATCGTAGTGGAAAACCACCGGGTGTCTGTTACGCGGCTGCTTGCGGAACTATTTTCATTTTACAATGAGAGTTTGCAGGAGGAAGGTAAAAAGGATATTCATCTGTTAGTCAGTGGTATTCAGGAAAATGTGGATTGGTCAGTGATGGCCGATGGTGTCAAAATCAACCAGATCATGAGGCACCTGCTTGCCAATGCCGTTAAGTTTACCTCGTCAGGGTTCATCGAGTTTGGTGTAAAGGTGGAGAATCCTGACAATCTGCTCTTTTATGTTCAGGATAGCGGGATTGGCATTGCCCGGGAGAAGCAGGGAATGATTTTCGAAAGGTTTAGCAGGGTTTTGACCGGTACGCATCAGGATTATAGCGGTACGGGAATGGGTCTGGCTATTTGCAAGGGATTAACAGAATTACTGGGAGGCAAAATATGGGTTGAATCAAGCCTCGGCGCTGGTTCCACTTTTTATGTTTCGATACCGGTATCACAGATAGAGCAGCAACCACTGGCTGATAAGATGTATGATGTTTATGGCAGACTAACACCGGTAATACCGTTTTCTGAGACTTTGGAGTTGGCACAAAAAAGTTTGTGGAATAAAAATATTATTTTGGTATTGGAGCCTGAAGAGATTGTCTATCTGAATGTAGAAATGATATTGCGTCCTACTAAGGTTAACCTCTTCTGGGCGAAAAACATGCATGAGGCCAGGAATTTCCTCGACCGGAACAATCCTATTGTATCGATTGTTGCATCAGCTGTTCTTGAAGATGCCACCGTTGAAGAATTAATCGGTTTTCTGAAGATGAAATTGCCGAATGTGCCGATTATAGCGATTATACCATTTGCAGAATCTCCGCTTGACAAAACATGCAATGATCTCGGTTGTAGTACCACTATCCCGAAACCCATTAAGCCGGTTGATCTGATTACCGCACTTACTCCGTATATGTCGTAAGAAACATCCAAATTGCTACATTTACGCGCGAATAAATTGATAGCAACTTGGTTTACCCGGATTCATTTGAAGATAAAATTGGTTTCAGCCAGGTCAGGCAGAAAGTTGTTGACTTGTGTGTAACCCCGCTTGGAAGCGAATGGGCCTCTACCATTCATGCCTCATCAGATTTCACAGAAGTTGGTGCTCTATTGGACGATGTCGTTGAATTTACCGACATTATACTTCATCATACTGATTTTCCTGAGCTGGCGCCTGTTGATATCCGTGATTCGGTGAAAAAAGGACGGATACCCGGGGCTTATCTGGATGTTACTGAATGGCTTGATGTGAGACGATTGTTGGCGTCGGTGCGGCAAATCGAGGTGTTTTTTGAAAAACTGCCGGCCGAAATTCTTCCGGCAACCAGGGGTAAATCGAAACAATTAAAGACTTTTCCTTTTATACAGGAGAAATTAGATCAGATCTTCAATAAGACCGGGCAAGTCAGGGATCAGGCTTCTGCTGACCTGAAAAAAATACGTCAGGATATGGTTCACCTTCAGGCAAGTATAGGCCGGAGGATGGATACCGTTTTACAACAGGCCAGAAGTGAAGGCTGGATAGAGAAAGACGTACAGCCTTCGATCAGGGATGGCCGTCTTGTGATTCCCGTGCCGGTTACCCACAAAAGACGGATCAAGGGTTTGATCCATGATGAGTCGGCCACCGGGCGCACGGCATTTGTGGAGCCTATTGAACTGGTGGAGTTGAATAACGAGTTGCGGGAATTGGAACTGGCTGAACAGCGAGAAATTGTTAAAATATTGGTTGAGTTGACCAATCAGCTGCGTCCCTATTTTCCTGATATGGAGAATTGGAACGGAGTGATTGCTTCCTTTGACCTGACCCGGGCAAAGGCAAAAATATCCATCCGGTGGGATGGCACCCAACCCTTGTTGCGTGAAGATCCTTATATCCATTGGGAAAAGGCACGACATCCATTGTTGGACCTCGCATTCCGATCTGAAAATAAAAAGGTGATTCCCCAGGACATCCATCTGGATAATAAACAGAGGATATTGTTGATTTCGGGACCTAATGCCGGCGGAAAATCGGTTTGCCTGAAAGCAGCCGGATTGATCCAGTACCTGATTCAGTGCGGTTTTATGGTACCCGTTCAGGAAGGGTCAGAATCAGGGATTTTCGATCAGTTTCTTCTGGATATCGGAGATGAACAATCGATTGAAAATGACCTGAGTACGTATAGCTCCCACCTGCACCACATGAAGTTTTTTCTGAAAAAGGCCGGCGACAAAACGCTGTTCATGATTGATGAATTCGGAGCTGGTACAGAGCCTCAGCTTGGTGGTGCCATTGCTGAATCCATTCTCAGCGAACTGACTGTCACCGGGGCATACGGTGTGGTTACCACCCATTATTCAAACCTGAAACACTTTGCTGCTTCGGCTGATGGGGTGGTCAATGCGGCTATGAGGTATGATGTTCAACACATGCAACCCCTGTTTGAGCTGGAAACGGGGAAGCCTGGAAGTTCATTCGCCTTTGAAATTGCCAGAAACATTGGTTTGCCGGATGTTGTTATACAAAAGGCAACCGGTCTGGTTGGAGATGATCATATTCAATTCGACAAGCATCTCCGTGAAATATCCAGAGATAAAAGGTATTGGGAGAACAAACGCCAGAAAATCCGGCAGAACTCGAAGGAACTCGATGAACTGCTTGCCAAATATTCTGAAATACTTGCTATCACTGAAAAGGATCGTAAAAAAATCATACAGGAAACCCGGCAGAAATCTGAAGAGCTGTTGTCGGGAATCAACAAAAAGATAGAACAATCGATCCGCGAAATACGTGAGTCACAAGCCGAAAAGCTGAAGGTCAGGGAAATTCGTGAGAATCTGGAGTCGTTGCGTGATTCGATAAAGGCTGAATTGAATCAGACGATTTCAGAGGGGGATGAGAAGTTGGAAAGTGCAGAAAAAGAGAGTAATAAGATAAGGAAGAAGCTGGTTATTGAAAAACCGGTTGCCGAGGTGAAACCGGTTATGGCAATTAATCCCTGGTCGGTTGGGAGTAAAATCCGGATAAAGGATAAAGATATTTTTGCCGAGATTCTGGAAACACGCGCTGACAACCTGCTGATTGCCATGGGTCAGATGATCACGACTATTCCGGTTAGTCAGGCGGAACCTGTCAGCGAGAATGAGTTTAAAAAAGCCACGGGAACCAAGAGTTATGGAACGAGCTTCGCCGGGGTTGATATGGAAAACCGTAAACTCTCGTTTTCGCCGAACATCGATGTACGGGGGATGCGGGCAGATGAAGCTCTGCAAAAAGTGACCACATTCATTGACGAAGCGATTATGTTCGGGGCAGGGGAACTCAGGATTCTGCATGGGAAAGGCGATGGAATACTGCGGCGGATGATCCGTGACTATCTTTCAGGCGTGAATGTGGTGAGTAAATATGAGGACGAAGATATCAGGATGGGTGGCACCGGGATCACTATCGTTAAGCTATCCTGGTAAGTCTGTTCCGCAACATGACTATGCATTTGTTCAACCGGAGAAAAAAATACAATGTTAACGTGTCATGAAAATATGATGCTGACAAATTTAAACTAAACCATCATGTCGAATAAGCTCTTCAGGGTAAAGCCCATTAAGCAACTCATGGATGAATCAAAAGGAGACAGCCATGGATTGAAAAGATCTTTATCTGCGTTAAACCTTACCACTCTTGGAATTG
>JAQWAJ010000072.1 GCA_028707745.1 Bacteroidales bacterium
CGTTCACAGGAGATACCGGCTATCGCAGCAATAAACAGCAGAAGAGCGATTTTCGAAGTAGTTGCTTTCATGAAACCTTTTTAAAATGTAAAACCCAATTTGAGCAAGCCCGATCTGATTTCTGGTGATGACATGAATAAATTCCACAGCAGTCCTGAACGAAAGTTTTCGATCATCACAATTTCAGGCCCCTGGTCGATAGCAAGATAAGAGTTGGCCCACCAACCCGATGAGACATTAAAAGCATCGTAAAAGCCGTATGGCCCCCATAGCTTATCTCCCAATTTGTAATAAAAATGCCTGATCGCATCCATCGATTGCTCCGGAGTATATGGAAGGGATGAGATCGCTGCAGTAGGAGTGATCACCCCCAAATCATTGGTCGGGGAATGTGCGCTGTATCCCGATTGATTGTCGCTTGCTGTCAATCCCCAGCAGTCAGGGCTGTAGCCAGGATAATTTTTCGGATTTACCACGCAGTACTGCCGGTTTATCAGCGTGTGATTAACGTTCTGAACCCAGTAGCTGGCGTACCGATCTGAGAGGTTTCGGGGATCAAGCCCGAGAAAACTGTAGTGAGTGAAGAATAACGGTCCCCCATAATCAGGTCCGAGTGGCAAAACAATTCCAAAATACTGGTTCCCGTTCCGAATCGATCCGTTTGAGGCATATCCTGAATGATAGACTGTTGAGGTTATAGAATGAGTGGGCGATGAAGCTGCAAGAATATAGGTGATGAGTGTTTCATTATATCCGGTTATTTTGTGGTTGAGGCTGAAATTATTATTTGGCGACCAATGCCAGTATAATACATTTTCACCCCGGGTGAACCAGTCCCATTCAACGGTTTCCCAAAGATGACTGATTTTGGAAATCAGCAAAGCCTCCCCGGGAACATCCGGAAGCAGGTAGGCCCGCATGGTTAACAATCCCTGGATTAAGAATGCGGTTTCCACAAGGTCACCACCATCGTCCAATGGACTGAACGGAATTGTTTTACCCGTAACACCATTTATCCAGTGTGGCCATGCACCGTGAAAACGGTCGCAAGATTCCAGAAAATTCAGGATCACCGACAGGCGTTGCAGGCCATCGTTCCGACTGATGTAACCGCGTTCCATACCGGCAATCAGCGACATGACACCAAATCCTGATCCCCCGATGGTTACCAGATCTTCAGATGTATTTCGTTCTCTGGCCAATCCACAGGAGGGATGCCCAAAATCCCAGAAATATCTGAAGGTCTGTCTTTGAATCAGATCGAGAAGCGCATCGTCAGAAATCCGGGTAAACTTGTCAGTGGAATCCATTACTGTATAAAATGAATTTGAAAAACCGTCGAAAGCATACCCGGATTGAGCAGTCAGGTTGGATGAAATGTTGAAATAATATTTTGAGTATCCGGCAAGGGGCAAGGTGTTGGTGAAGGTTACCGATTTATGGTCAGAAGAGAGAGAAGCATTCAGGGGTTTTCCTGAAAAGGTAAAAAAAGGCAGATAGTCATTTGCTTTTAGTTCATCAGAAAACTCAGCGACAATAACAATCTTGTTAAAATCAATGTTTTGCAGCGGTTTTACGGTAATAAAAGGTATCGTATTCAGGGTAATATTTTTTAAGCGAAGTTTTCCGGCGGCCGTAGTCATTTGAAACTCCATACCCGCAAAAGACTCTTCTGATGCCCCTTTGAGTGTTGCCCCAACAATGAGTTTATAATCTGACTGGTAGGCGAGATTATTAGCCGGGATCATGGTGATTGCTTTTTTGTCCCGGGAGCAGGTAAAGGAATAGGAAACCAGGGTTCCATCGTTTTTTACGAGAGAAATTGCCGGGCGGACGGAGGAGGAGTCCACCTCACTGCTGAACTCAAGAGTAAAGTAGGAGTCTGCCGGAATGTTTCCTGTTACGGATCCCGTATTCAAAGAGATATCTCCTGCAAAAGCACGTAACAATTGCATGATACCATGGTTAACAGGTTCAGGCTTACAGGAGAAAGCAAGAATGCTAACCAGCGCTAATATCAGAGAGCAGAGTTTGGTCATTTGAAAGAAAGGGAGGGTTCAGGAAACCCTGAATCCTCCCTGATATTGCAATAATTCCGGACTATTTTTCAGAGTTATACATAAGCTGAATTTCCATTTCAGTCAGCGCTTTATGGAAGATTCTAATGTCATCAAGCTGGCCTTTAAAGTGGTTGGAGGTCGGGAAGTCATAACCACCCCATGTTTCTCCGTCCCACATGGTACCAGCTCTGGATTGAATAAATCCGAAAGCGAGTTCATTCTTCACATTCGGTTCGGTTCCTGCATATTTCAGGCCAACTACACCGCGTTTGGCGTCACCTTCAGGCCAGAGGTCAAAATCCTGAGATTTCATTTTCTCACCATTCAGGTACATAGTGCCGGTCTTTTGGGCAGCATTATACACACAAAGAACATGCATCCAGCGATCCTTGGCTATAGCCGAAAGTCCGCCTGATGTACGGAGGTCTCTGCAGAAATCCCAACCCATCCATCCGCCATTGTCTTTGGTTTGGCCTTCTCCGTTGAACCAAAGATCTTCAGATCCTGATGAGCCATTGCCAAAATCATACTGAGCAGCCAGTTTGCAGCTATTGCAATCGCTTGACATTTCGAACTGGAATCCCAGATTTGCTCCGAGGCCCAATACGAAAAATCCTGCAGGGTCACCATTTTCGTTAACGTGTCCGCTGGTGTTGGTTTTCATCCAGAAACTCAGGGTGAAGTTTGCAGTATTCATGAGCAGATCTCCGTTTGGAATCTCAATGATACTGGCATCTCCATCGAAAACAGCAGCATTTCCGGCAGCAGCATTACGAGATGCGGCATACGTGATAGCAACAACACCATTGGCTGAAGGATCGTATGACCCAACCTGATCATTGGCATTGTTTTCAAAGTTCCAGTAAGCTACTGTACCCTGCGGAACAAACGTACCAACAGTTGTAAATGAGCGCGTTACTGACGTAAAAGCCAATCCGCCGGTTGATTTCAGTCCGGCCGTCAGGGTTAACTGATAGAGTGCGCCGTTAGCCAGATTCGAGGTTGGAGTCACTGTGATTGTTTTGCCATTGGCGATTACTGTGACTGCAATAGCGGCATTATCATAACTCTGCACCAGCGATACATTTGCCGGAAGAGCTGTAGCCAGATCAACATCCGTATTAAATGTAGCGACAATGGATGGTGAAACAGGAACAGTATTTGGCGGAGTTGCGCCGTTCAGGTCAATCGTTCCAGCCACCATGGCTGAAAGAGTAAAATCAGTCGGATCTTTTTTGCAACTGCTCAGCACAACCGTAAAGAGTGCTGTTACAAACATCAGACTTAACAGAACATTTTTCCTTTTCATAAATTGATCATTTAATGTGAAAACTTGGTTAATTGATTGATTATTAGATTCTCGAATTAGTTCCAATTTGGATTTTGAGTGAGCGTTTTTTGTGAAATATCGATTTCTGTTTGTGGGACAGGCAATAATTCATGTTTACCTTTTATAAAGCCAAGGGTGCCTATCACCTGTTCAGCTTTGCCCGTTCTGACGAGATCCCAGAAACGGTGACCCTCCAGGGCCAGTTCATGCCGTCGTTCATTCAGGATGATTGAACGAAGGTTTTCTTTCCCGGTTTCGGTGATATCCGGCAACACATCGGGATTCCCTCCCCTGGCCCTTTGCCGCACCTTGTTCAGATGGATCAGGGCAATTCCTGGTTTATTGTTCTCATTCAGGGCTTCGGCAGCCATCAAAAGGACATCAGCATACCTGATCAGCCTTCGGTTATGGCCAAACTGGGTGGTTGTATTACTACCGGGCGTCCAAACCTTCTGATTATAACATTCCCGTTCTAAAATCTTTCCCTCTCCGTCGTACACAAAGTCCGGAGTAGTGCCGTCTCCCAGTATCTTTACGCCATCGAGGGTTTCGCCCAGGTCAATGATCGTGGCATCCAGCCGTGGGTCTCCAGGTTCGAATGAATTCCGGAGATCTTCGGAAGGGCGGTTCACTCCCCACCCCCGATTGGGAGTACCTCTGACGCCCTGAGTATTTGCATACTGATTTCCCAATCCGCCTGATTCATTGTCCATGGCTCCGACTTCGAACACCGATTCTACACCATGCTCTCCATTTTTGCCATTGGCATCAGCAAAATTCGCTTCCAGATCATATTCCGCTGAGTTTATTACCTCCAGCGCAAAAGTTTCGGCTGTTTGGTAATCTTCGCGGAACAATGCAACTTTTGCTCTGAGGGATTTGGCTGCGCCTTTGGTTGCTCTCCCGCGATCAGCGGCAGGTTGGGCGCTTCGCTCGGGAAGAATACCGATAGCATACTCAAGATCTTCAATGATCAGCCCATAAATCTCGTCAGCTGATGATCTGGCCAGTTTGAGAGGTGGGGTTACCGTGGTCACTTTGGGTACACCGCCCCAGGCTCTTACCAGATCGAAATAATAGACAGCCCGGAGGAATCTGGCCTCCCCGATACACTGATTTTTCACCGATTCATCCATATTAATTTCCGCGACCTTTTCAATGACCACATTGGCTCGTTTAATTCCTTCATACAGGGCAGCCCACCAACGGTCCAATCCATCAGCAGTGACAGTGAATTTAAAAGAATCATAAGGTCCGAGCTCGGATAACAGGTCGTTTGGATTACTCCCTTTGTGAGCATCGTCAGACATGATGTCGAGAATAGGATAGCCACCTGAATTATAATACCATCCTCTTAAACTGGTATAAGCAGCATTTGTTGCCAGCAGTGCATCAGAAGCAGATTCCGGAAATACCTCCTGGGTTAATTCTCCCTGAGGTTTTTTTTCTAAAAATCCCTCACATCCTGAAAGGGTAAGAAGAAGCAGGAGCGATGCTAAAGAAAAGTGCAGTAGTGCTTTCATCTTGTTTAAAATGTTAGGTTGACACCCAGTGAATAAACAGCAGTCACCGGATATGATCCGTAATCAATTCCATTGGAGAGGACATCATAACTGCCAATTTCCGGTGTGTATCCGGTAAACTGTGTTAAGGTGAACACGTTGGTTGCCTTGAGATAGACTCTCAGTTCAGCCAATTTGAATTTCCTGGTGATGGATTCAGGAATGCGATAAGCGAGGGTGACATTTCGCAATCGCAGAAATGATCCGTTCTGGATAAACCGGTCGGATATGGAGTAATTATATCCCCCGAAAGAGGCCCTTGGCTCAGTATTGCTGGTACCTTCACCGGTCCACCTGTCGAATACATGCTGTTCAAAATTGTATGGGTCAGGGCGTACCACCTCTTTCCCGTTGAATATCTTATTACCTGCCTGCCCCTGGAAATCGGCCGAGATCTCGAAAGCTTTATAGGCTAGCTCGCAATTAAAACCAAAAACAAATTTCGGAATCGAGGAGCCCAGATAGGTACGGTCGAGGCTATTGATAACTCCATCTTTATGGTAATCCACAAAGCGAAGGTCTCCGATACCCGCCTGAGATGCATGAGGATAAGCATCCAGTTCAGTCTGGTTTTGGAACACTCCATCAGTCAGATAACCGAAATAAGCGCCGATCGGTAATCCAACCCGGCTTTGAGTGACGGGCTGTCCATTTGCCAGATAGCCCCCAATCAGCAATGAATCCACGCCACTTGATCCACCGATTGAGAGAACTTCATTATGAATGGTTGAGCCTAAAATACCGATACCATAGGTAAAGTCACCGGCCTGATCGCGCCAGTTCAGGGTTAGTTCAATTCCCCGGTTAAGTACTGATCCGGCATTGTATCGGACTTTTTGGCCCAACCCGTTGCCCAGATGACCCGGTGTGGAAAGCTCCACCAGGATGTCATCTGTAACCCGGTTATAGAAATCAAATTCCCCGGTCAGCCGGTTATTCATCATCCCGAATTCCAGGCCCAGGTCAGTCTGAGTAGTGCTCTCCCATTTCAGATCGGGATTGCCGCTTTTACCATAGGAAGCAGCAGCGATTGATTCATCGGGATAACCAATGATGGCGAAAATGCCGGATTGTACCCTGGCAAACCGGTCGTAATAGCTGATCTTTTCGTTCCCGATCATTCCCCAGCTGGCCCTGAGCTTAAGGCTGGTAAACATAGGCAGGTTCTTCATGAACTTTTCACGTCCGATATTCCAGCCCGCAGCAAACGATGGGAAGTTGGAAAACCGGTTCTCCCTGGCAAACTTTGAAGATCCGTCACGACGGAAGGTAACGGTGAACATGTATTTCTCCCGCAGCGTGTAATTGGCTCTGAAGAGATAGGAAAGCATGGAATAATACTCATTGGGATCCACTCCATTGGTAATCGACTGGATGGTATTGACATTATTGGCTTTGTCATAAATGTAGGAAGGTCCGATGTACCAGAAATCGCTTCCATTGCGAATGACATTTTCCCCCGATAGTCCAATCGATTCAGAGTTGGTTTCCTGCATCGTATAACCAGCCACCGCATTAATGCTATGAATGCCAAATGTTTTCGTATAATTAAGGGTATTCTCCCAAATCCAGGTTAGTCGCTCGGAATTCCCTTTATAAATATCACTCAGCAGGTTTTGCTGCTGAGAGGCAGTTCCGTCGGGGTTATAGACCGTAAAAGCCGGAGTGAAGCTTTTTGATTTGCTGTACGCTGCATCCACACCATAGCTCGATTTCAGGGTAAATCCATCGAGGAAAGAGTATTCACCATACAGGTTACCCACTCCTCTGACTCCTGACGAGTAATTATTGGAATATTCGAGATCTGCAAGGGGATTGCCAACGTTATAAACTACTCCAAATGATTTATCTGCGTAATAGGGTTCGAGCAGAGGCTGGGCACGATAGGCTGAATAGGTAACGTTTGGTGCATTTTGCTGATTGTAGGGAGCCAGGGTAAAATTATTGCCAAATTTCAGATGATCAGTCAGTTTGTAAGAGTTATTCACTTTTATTGAATAACGTTTATAGCTTGACTTATCGACAATTCCGTCTTGCTGAATCAAGCCAACACTCACATAATAGTCGGTTTTCTCGGTAGCGCCGGCAATCGAAAACTGGCTGTTGTGCATGGGTGCAGGGTTAAATACCAGATCCTGCCAATCGGTGTTGGGCAGCATATCTACATTATTGTAAGTACCCGGGGCAATTTCGTTGGTTATGATTGCAAATTCCCTTCCGTTGAGCAGGTCAATCTTTTTGGCCAGCACCTGCATTCCGAATTCCGATGAAAAACTAAAAAGCGGTTTCCCGGATCCTTTGGTTCCGGTTTTGGTAGTAACGATGACAACTCCGTTAGCCCCTCTTGATCCATAGATTGCGGTTGCAGAGGCATCTTTCAGCACTTCCATGGAGGCGATATCGGCCGAATTAAGGAAAGAGATATTATCCAGGATCACCCCGTCAACCACATAGATTGGCGACGAATTGTTAAAGGTGCCCACCCCCCTGATTCTTACTACGGGAGATGCTCCCGGAGCTCCTGAAGTACTGGTTACCTGAACTCCTGCAACTTTTCCCT
>JAQWAJ010000073.1:0-4630 GCA_028707745.1 Bacteroidales bacterium
CGATATCCGTCAGGCCAAAACCTATGTTTCCCTGATTAAAAACATCATCAATCTCAACCAGGTTTCCAACCTGACTATCCAGGGGGTAATCCTCGAAGGGTGCCGTGAAACCGTAGTTCAGATGAAAAATTGCGCAAACAGCCTTGTGGCGGGTTGCACCATCAGGAACTCGGGTGACTGGGGTGTGTTGATCGATGGCGGAACGCGTAACGGTGTGGCTGATTGCGACATATACGATGTGGGTGCCGGCGGGATCAATATCAAATCGGGAGACCGCAAGCTGTTGATTCCGGCAGAGTGCTACGCCGATAATAATTACATCCATCACATCGCCAGGATCAAGCGGATATCGAATGCGTGCATTCATCTCTGGGGAGTGGGCAACCGTGCCTCGCACAATTATATGGCCCACATTCCGCATAATGCCATCTATTTCAATGGAAATGAGCATATTATTGAGTATAACGATATTTCAGATGCCTGTTACGAATCGAATGATGCGGGCACGGTGTATGCGGGCAGGGACTGGGCCATGCGGGGGAACAAAATCCGGTACAATTACTTCCATGATATTTCCGGTTTCGAAGGACAGGGGTGCGTGGGGCTCTATCTGGATGACGCCTTTTCATCGGCCGAAGTCACTGGTAACATATTCAACCGGGTAACCCGGGCCATGATGATCGGCGGAGGAAGGGATAATATCGTCACCAACAACATCTTTGTAGATTGCACACCTTCGCTGCATATCGATGGGCGTGGCATGAACTGGATGGCCTATCATATCGATGACTGGATCAAGGAATTCAAAGAAAAGGGGACCATTCTCGGCCTCGATTATAACCATCCGCCATACAGCACAAAATATCCGGTACTGCTGAACATCCTGAACGATGAACCCTATTCCCCGAAAGGCAATATCATATCAAGAAATATTTGTCTTCGTGGCGACTGGGACAAACCGGCAGGGTTCTGGCCCTTGTCGATCGAAGATATCGCG
Source organism: Bacteroidales bacterium (assembly GCA_028707745.1). Taxonomy (GTDB): domain Bacteria; phylum Bacteroidota; class Bacteroidia; order Bacteroidales; family UBA12481; genus UBA12481. The sequence continues at coordinate 998 of JAQWAJ010000073.1, forward strand.
CGCCCCTATCTGAAGATGGAAGACAACGTGGTATCGCCCGAAACCATGGTACTCGACAATACTTCGAAGAGTTTTGTGATTGCTGATCCGATGTTTATCGATCCAAAAGTGCCTGAAAAGGGAAAATTCCAGTTGGCTCCCGGATCTCCGGCACTTGAACATGGATTCAAACAGATTCCTTTTGACAAAATCGGGCTATACAAAAGTGAACTACGTGCTCAGATCCAACCCTTTAACTTATAGTAGCTGATGGCGGCATATTCCCTCAAAACATAGAGTTCGTAATGGAGGTAGCTCCACATGTTATAGCGCAGTGAAAGGCTTTTTACCCGGATATCTTTCGCGGTACCATGATCCGTCACCTTTTCGGCATCGATGGGTTTGTCGAATGCCGCTAATCCGCCTACACTCGCAAATCCGACTTTGGTGAAGGTTTTCACGGCACGGTAGATATGCTCGGGAGCCGAAATCAACAGCACAGTTGAGGTATGGGTTTTATCAGGAAACAGGGCTGCAAGGTTAACTGCCTGCGATCGGGTGTTAAAGCCATGAGGCTCAAACAGAATCCGGGATGAATCAATGCCCCTGAGGGTCAGTTCCCGGGTCATCAACCGTAAGGATTGCAGACTGTCACCATCGCTGTAAGGTAAGGCAATAACTATTTTTGCCTGATCGAATTGCCGGGCTGCCTCCGCCCCGTAATAGGCATTGATCATCCCATCGGGACTTGGCATCCCGCTTCCGCTGAGTAAAACGATCAGATCCGGGGGCTGGGTTAATTTGGCATGGGCGGTTCCCAACCGGTAATAAGCATAAAACGGAATATCGGTAAAACTTAATACCAGAAGTAAAAAAGAAAAGCCACCGATTAATCCGAAGAACCATTTGCAGAGAGTCTTCCCCAACTGGCTTACTCTGTTTGCTTTACTGCCACTCCGTTTTGCCGGCCGTCTTCCCTTACCCATATTGGTTGATTTGTTCGGCTAATATAGAGCTTCAGAGAGTATCCGGCAACCTGATATAAAAAGTACTTCCCAGGCCTTCTTCACTTTCGACCCATATTTTGCCACCATTTTTTTCGACAAATTCCTTACACAAAAGCAGTCCCAGGCCGCTGCTCGACTCACCCTCGGTGCCCGGACGGCTTGGGTTTTCGTCAATCCGGAACAACTGGTCAACAATTTTCTTACTCATGCCGATACCGGTATCCTTCACAGAGATGACCACCGACCGGTCATCGTCCTGATGGGCCTCAATGAATATTTGCCCGCCCCTGCCGGTGAATTTGATGGCATTCGACACCAGGTTATGGATGGTCGATTCAAGCATCCGTTCATCGGCACAAACCCCGAGCGTATCCGGGATATCCATGTGAATGACGATCTGTTTTTGATTGGCCACAGGACCAACCACTGTCAGAAACCTGCAAATCTTTTCTTTCAGATTAAAAGTCACGGGTTCATATTTCACCTGGCCTCTTTGCATCCGTGACCATTCAAGCAGATTTTCCAGCATACCAAAAACTGCAGAGGCCGACTTGCTCATCATCGTGGCAAACTCCTGGATCTTTTCCATACTCATATCCTGCAGCTCTTCTGCCATGATTTTGGTAAGATTCAGGAATCCTCCGAAGGGACTTCTCAGGTCATGGGCGATGATGGAGAAAAATTTATCCTTGGTAGCGTTAAGTTCCTTTAACTCTTCTGCCTGCTTCTCCAATATCCGTTCGGTCTCCTTCATCTTGGTAAAATCACGGCCTATGCCCACCAAACCTTTCAGGTTTCCGGCTTCATCCAGCATTGGAATCTTGGTGGTATACAACCACAACTCTTTGCCTTCGCCCGAGATAAAAGATTCCTCCTGATTAACGATCTGCCGATGGTTCTTCAGGATTTCCATATCCTCTGAATGCCCCCGGAGACCGGTTTCGCCCGGATAGATTTCAATGTCAGTTTTTCCGATGACCTCTTTTTCCGATGAGTGGCCTGAAAATTTCAGATCAGCAATATTGGCTATGATTTTCCGCCCTTCAATATCCTTGACATAGATAGTATCCGGCAGATTGTCGATCAGGGTCCGGAGCAGGATCCGTTCCTGTAAAACCTCTTCCTGAGCCTGTTTGCGTTTGGTGATATCCTGCAGGGTAACAATGAAATAATCCACCGATTGATCTTCCTTTCTGACACAGGCTGTTGAAGTAACGACCCAGATAATCCCTCCGTTTTTATGGAGGATGCGCATTTCATTGATGCTGTTTTCAATCTCACCGGTGTACATCCTTCTAACCTGATTGCGAACCGCGGTTAAATCATCAGGATGTATCAATCCCATCCAGGTCATCTGTTCGAGTTCTTCCCTCGAATAGCCCAGTGTTTCCTGCAAAGAGGCATTCACTTCCATCAATGCACCGCCCGGAGCTAATATGGCAAATCCGAACAATGGCAACTCAAACGCCCTGCGAAACCTGTCTTCAATTTTTTTATAGGCAGCGGCTGCCCGCTTACGTTCGGTGATATCCTGCACAATTCCGATGGCATGCCACTGGTCTCTCAGTTTGATCGAAGACAATGACAGTTCAATGGGAAATTCCCGGCCCTCTTTATGCCTGGCCCAAAGCTCGAGCGTTTGACCGATGGCAGCGCCCTGACCGGTTTGACTATAAATCGGAAAGGCTTGTTGGTAACCCTCCATGAACCGATCCGGAACCAACAGGTCATGCAGATTTTTCCCGATCACCTCATCCTCTGCGTAGCCAAAAACCCGGCAGGCAGATCTGTTCCAGAACGAGATGTTCCCTACCTGATCGATCATGATAATGGCATCTCTTGCAGCTGTTGAGATAGCATGCAAAATGAGGCCCATGTTCGGATCAGGGTAAACCGGAGGCTGAGGTTTTTTCTTTCCCATCTCAATAGAATCAATTCTACCGTTAATATAATGAATTAAACTATTTGTCGGGAGTGCGCTGCCAGAAAAACATCAGAATAGCTGAAAGCAGAGCGGTGATCGCTCCAAAATAGAAAGGAACACTCGAGTTCACCTTGTCATATAATACCCCGGCTATCAGGCTGGCCGGCAACAGGGTGATCCCCAGTAAAGCATTGTAAATTCCCAGCCCCGTACCCTGTTTGTTCCGGTCGATCATATCCGACACAAACGCTTTCTGTATCCCGTCAGTGGCAGCGGAATAGAGCCCGTAAAATCCGAAAAGAACCACGATGGGCCCGATGCTGGATGAGAGTCCGAAACCAAAATAAACCATCGCATAGATCAGAAATCCGGCAATCAGAATTCTTTCTTTTCCGATTTTATCCGACAGCGTGCCGATCGGTATGGCCAGGAACACCGATACGAGATTGGTAATCAGATATACCAGTGGGATGAAGGCAACCTTTACCCCTACCTCGTTGGCCTTGACCAGCAACAAAGCATCCGTTGAATTGCCCAGTGTGAAAATGAAAATGATGACTAAAAAGAAGTAAAACTTTCGGGGAAAGTCTTTGAAGTGAAATTTGGTAAAGAGTTCGGACTTGCCTTTCCGGCCCTCCCTGATACCGAAAATGATAACGAAAATTGCCAGGACGGCCGGAATACCGGCGAGTACGAATATCAGCCGGTAATCACCGGGGAAGA
>JAQWAJ010000073.1:4640-7512 GCA_028707745.1 Bacteroidales bacterium
AGGCGAAAGCAGCCAGCGGTCCGAGTATGGCCCCGCTGTTGTCCATGGCTTTTTGCAATCCAAAACTCCGGCCGGTTTCACCATTTGTAACCGAGCCGGCAATCAGACTGTCGCGCGGGGCAGTCCGGATACCCTTGCCCAGCCTTTCGACGAACCGCAGGTAGAGAACCTGCACGGGAGAGACGACAAAGGTGTAGAGGGGAATGATCAGGGCCGATAGTCCGTACCCGATCAACATGAAGGGTTTGTTTTTCCCGATTTTATCGCTCCAGAATCCTGAGAGAGACTTGACCAGCGATGCCGTACTTTCGGCAATACCCTCAATGAGCGAAAGGCTGGTTTTTGAAGCGCCGATCGACAGTAAAAACATCGGCATCACCGAATAAACCATTTTTACCGAAGTATCGGTAAGAAAACTGGTAAATCCGGTAAACAGAATATTGCGGTTAAATCCGAAAATCTTCTTTTCCTTTTCCTTTTTCCCCACTACCATCTCTTCGGTCATTCTGGTTACATGTTACCTGACAACAAGGGTTGCAAACTTAAACAAAACACTCGTCATTAAGTTTGCAACCCCTGGTCAGATGTGTTTCAGCAGCCTAGAATGTGAAAGCGTATCCTAACCCAACTGCGTAATAGACCTCCTCATCGTAACTGTCGAAATACTGTTCGGTGGTAAGAAAAATAGCTCCGCCGTTCTCGAACCGTTTGGCAAGCGACAGGCCCAGGATACTGGTAATTCCCAGGTAACCGGTCTTGGTTTCTACCCCAACCTCGGTTTCCTTATCATTGCCCAACTCATAACGGATGCCAATGGAAGGTTGCATATACCAGGTATCCGCAAGTTTAATACGGATATAACTATCAATCCCCAGTGAACCCTGTACCCACGAATTGTACTCAACCGTGTTCCCATCGGTGTAATGAATATATTTGTAGTCTTTGAAGGATGAAGTGCTGAATCCGGCCATCACACCAAAGCCGGCATCAACCATCGGGCTGATCTGTTTACGCAGTGCCCACCAGGTCAAATCGGCTGTAATGTCATTACCGGTTGCTTCGCTGGTGATCAGCGATGCGCTCTCCCCGTCATAAATGCTGTGATAATAACCCAGGTCGAGATCGAGCTTGCCTTTGAAAGTGGCCATCAGCGCTGCACCTCCGCCGGTGAAATCATTGCCAATCGTATTCATGGCCTTGAGTCCCACACCACTTTTCCCGGATTCTAGAAACTTTGAAACCTGCGCATCAGCAGATAACACAATGCCCAACATAATAAAGGCTGCAAATAACTTTTTCATAATAGTTTATTAATTAGTGATTGATAAAAATTTTACCCGATTGTTTGATTCCTTCCGATATTAATACATAAAACAATACATTTTCAGGATGATCAGTCAGATCAATACTGGTGCTGCCGGTGAACTTTGCCGAGAGGATCTTGCGACCGGCAACATCAAAAATATCAATCGTTGCTGTATTCCCTGCATTTTCAAGTTCCACCCCGATAATTCCCGGCGCCGGATTTGGAAAAACCTTTGCCCGGCCAGGTTTCAACGTCAACGATCCCGTAGATGACATCTCCGAATAAATATAGGTATTGCGTGATTCAGGCACCCAGTTTGTGCCATTCAGTTCGTAACCGCTGCTTCCGGTTGGTTTGTGGGCCATAGAGGCAGATCCGCTCAGCCAGGATGGCCCTGGCAGGATAACAGAAGCGATTTCACAGGTATAATCGTAGGTGAATTCTTCTTTCAGGCGGGGCATAAAACTCCCTTCTGACGAGCTCCAGCTATTGATCATCCGCCGGGTCAAATTCCCGTACTCATCATATTGGTAAGCAAGTTCCCAGAACGCGCTCCATTCACTCAGACCCGGTATCCAGAAATAGGTCTGATCTCTGGCCGGCAATCCCGCTTCATTGTAAAACAGATTTTGCTTTATCCCCACTTCCCAGTCATCATCCGGGTTGTTCCTGACATAGGTCATCCCTAAAACATTTTGACCCTGATCATTATAATAATAAAGACTATTCATGCCTAACCACCAGGTCTGGTCCGCCTGATCAAATTCGTAATACCCGCTCATCCTCAGAACCCCGTCAGTATCATAAGCATAGTCGCTTTTATAGCTGGGGACCCATACTTCCCTGCCCTGATCATAATTATAATCGATGTATTTTGAAATTTTTCCATGTGCGCCATAATAGAGTTCATCCTTGTAAATTAAGAGCCATTGCTCTGACGACCCGCTCCATTCGCGCTCGGTCTGACTCTGCATTCTCCCTAATGAATCGTACGTATAGGTCACTTTGTATTCGGGTTTGGCAATGCCGCTGACCGAGTCGATGGCTTCCTGTAACACCTCATCGAGCCTGAACTTACCGGTTGACCCCGATTTGACTGCATTTTGGCGAACAGGGCTCACCGCCAGGTTGTGTGCAAGAAAAGCCTTCATCATTTTTATTTGCTTTCCATCAGGCTGCAACAGATGTAATTGTTCAGACAACAATCCGGACGAGGCAGAATGGCCCTGTCCTTTTACTAAAACCGGAACGGTCATCAAAAAAAATGATAATCCGATAACAATCAGTTGTTTAATTGAGTAGCGGTTCATTTCGATAGTTTTTCAGGTAAGAATTATTATTTAAGCGCCGGCATAAATCAGCAACCCCAATCCGGCCAGATAAGCAAGAAACATAAAGAGGATCAGATTATTAACTGATTTTGATGCTCCCTTAAATTCTTTCCAGATAAGAACGCCCCACAAAGCGGCAATCAGCGTAGCGCCCTGCCCCAGACCATAAGAAATGGCAAATCCTGCTTTGCCTGATGCCAGGATGCTCATCGACACACCCAAACACCAGATCACA
>JAQWAJ010000074.1 GCA_028707745.1 Bacteroidales bacterium
AAGCTCATGGCCAGCCATGGAGACCAGATTGTTGCTGCCAAATGGACCTCACACAAAGTCATGGCCTTTCTTGCCCGCCTGAATATCACGGGTATCGACCGGCTGGGCATTCTCAACGATATCACGTTGATCATCTCTAAAGAACTGAATGTCAATATCCGTTCCATGAACCTGGATTCGCATGACGGAATATTTGAAGCTAACTTCGATCTGTATGTTCATGATACAGAAGATATTAATAATCTTATCCTGAATCTGACCAAGATAAAGGGTATAGATAATGTGAAGCGGATGGAAAAAATTGAAGATTCATAAATCATGAATTGCTCGAGTATCCAAGCGACTGTCAGAGCGATCTTTTCGGAGTACATTGAACGAAAAGGGCAACGAAAAACACCGGAAAGATTTGCCATTCTCGACGAGGTATATGCCCAGGAGGGCCACTTCGATGTGGAAAGACTGTATATCCACATGAAGAATAACAACTACCGCGTGAGCAGAGCCACCTTGTACAACACGATGGAATTGTTGCTCGATTGCGGTCTGGTGCTAAAACATCAGTTCGGTAAAAACATCGCCCAGTTTGAGAAGGCCCATTACTGCAAACAACACGACCACATAGTTTGCACGGTATGTGGAAAGGTCGAAGAGTACTGTGATCCCCGTATCCATGAAATTGAAAAGACGGTGGCCAGCATCATGAATTTTGAAATCAGCCACCACTCACTCTATTTTTACGGGGTTTGTAAATCTTGTCAAAAATCAAGGTAGAATGCCTACTTTTGCCGGTCTTTTATTCTGCCAATTATATTTTCTAAAAACAGATTAATCATGAAAGTGGATGTTCTTCTCGGTATGCAATGGGGAGATGAGGGCAAGGGAAAACTGGTTGATGCTCTCACCAGGGAATACGATGTGATTGCCAGGTTTCAGGGTGGACCGAATGCCGGTCACACTTTAGAGTTCAACCATCAGAAGCATGTACTGCATACCATTCCGAGCGGGATATTTCATTCCGATAAACTCAACCTGATCGGCAACGGTCTGGTCATCGATCCGGTGATTTTCAAAGCAGAAGTCGAACGCCTCTCCGGCTTTGGAATGGATATCCGGAAGAATCTGTTTATCTCAAAGAAATCGCATCTGATCCTACCGACGCACCGCCTGCTGGATGCTGCTTCAGAAGCCAGCAAAGGGACCTTAAAGATCGGATCCACCCTGAAAGGTATCGGTCCTGCCTATACCGATAAAGTCAGTCGCGAAGGACTTCGCATCGGGGATATTCTCGACAGTGAATTCCTGTCGAAATATCAGGCGCTGAGAGATCAGCACCTCCGGAAGATCAGTCAGTTCAATTTCCCGTTTGATTTGAAAAAAGCGGAAGTGGAATGGTTAGCTGCCATTGAATTTCTTCGCACCTTCCAGTTTGTGAACGGCGAATACCTGATTAACGAATGGTTGGAATCGGGTCGCCGGATACTGGCCGAAGGTGCCCAGGGGAGCATGCTCGATGTGGATTTCGGCAGCTATCCTTTTGTAACCTCCTCCAATACGGTTTGTGCAGGAGCCTGCACGGGTCTGGGTGTTGCTCCGGGTCGTATCGGCAATGTCATCGGCATTTTCAAAGCCTATTGCACCCGGGTAGGCAGTGGTCCTTTCCCGACCGAACTGTTTGACGAAACCGGCGATCTGCTTCGTAAATCCGGGGCTGAATTTGGTTCCACTACCGGTCGCCCCAGAAGATGCGGCTGGCTCGACCTGGTTGCCCTCCGTTATACCGTTATGCTCAGCGGCGTGACCAGCCTGATCATGACCAAAGCCGATGTGCTCAGTGGTTTCGAAACCCTGCGCGTTGCCACCGCCTATAAGATCGGCGGTAAAATCACCACCGAAATGCCGTTTGATACCGAAGCACCGGTTGAGCCGATCTATACCGAACTCCCCGGCTGGAAAGAAGACATCAGCAAACTGCGGAACAAAGAAAATCTGCCGGTTAATCTCAACGGCTACATCCTTTTCATTGAAAAATATCTGGGCGTACCCATTTCGATCGTATCCGTAAGCCCTGACCGCGAAGCCACCATTCACCTTAAATAAGGCAGAGGGCAGAGGGCAAAGGGCAAAAATCAGTTAAGTAACAAGAAAAAAGGCTGAAGGTGGATTTCCACTTCAGCCTTTTTTGTCACGGATTTCAAGCTTTATACCAGACTTATACTTATTCCTTAATTCCTGGCACTAATTTTTGCCCTCCGCCCTCTGCCCTTTGCCTTTATTTCACCGGCGCTTTTTCCAGAATGGCCGTGATGAATGTCCAGAATTTCTGAACCGATTCAATGTTCACTTTTTCATCCGGGGAGTGCGGGAATTTAATGGTCGGCCCCACTGAAAGCATATCCCAGTTTGTATATACGCCACCGAGAATACCACATTCCAGGCCGGCATGTATAGCCTTGATATCAGGCACTTTACCGAATAAATTCAGATACACTTCGCGGGCTTCTTTCAGAATTTGTGAATCCATATTAGATTTCCATCCCGGATATTCTCCGTCGAACATGATATCAGCACCAGCCATCGAAAACACACAGGTAAACATGTTTTTCAGATCTTCACGGGCCGAATCCACCGAACTCCGCAGGAGGCATTTGATGAACACCAGTTTCTCTTCAGATTTTACAATTGCCAGGTTGGTCGATGTTTCAACCAGACCGATCATATCGGTACTCATCCTGATCACTCCATTCGGGCAACTGTAAACAGCTTTGATCAATTTCGATGCCGAGTCCATGTCCAGCACTGAAGCCGGTTTGTCGGTATTCTGTACGGCGATGGTCACCCCCGGATCAGCTGATGAGAACTCGTTCTGAAGGATTTTTGCAAATGCGGCAGCGCTGGCTTTCACATTGGCAATATCCTGAACTTTTACCACGATAACGGCAATAGCTTCGCGGGGAATGGCATTCCTCAAATTGCCACCGTCAATTTCAGCTATCCTGACGCCATACTGATGAGTAAGCTCATACAGCAAACGGAACATGATCTTATTGGAATTCCCTCTTTCGAGCGGGATATCCACGCCAGAGTGTCCGCCTTTCAGTCCCGATATGGTAATTTTCAAAGCCTGATCTCCTGCGGGAACTGGTTCCCGTTCGATCGGCAAAGTAATGTTGGCATTGGTACCTCCGGCACATCCCACATAAACTTCCCCTTCCTCTTCAGAATCGAGGTTAATGAAGATATCTCCCTTGAGCATACCGGCTTTCAGATTAACTGCGCCAGTCATACCGGTCTCTTCATCAATCGTCATCAAGGCTTCAATCGGTCCGTGTTTCAGGTTTTTTGCAGCCAGGATCGCCATCGTTGTAGCCACACCGATGCCATTATCGGCGCCCAGCGTAGTTCCGGTAGCTTTTACCCAGTCACCGTCGATCCTTGGTCGAATCGGATCTTTTTCAAAGTCATGCGGAGTATCCGAATTTGCCTGAGGCACCATATCCAGGTGGCCTTGCAGAATGATCCCCTTACGGTTTTCCATTCCCGGAGTGGCCGGTTTCCGGATAATCACATTTCCAACTTCATCGACAAGAGTTTCCAAGCCAAGATCTTCACCGAACTTTTTGGCATAAGCCACAGCAGCAGCTTCTTTGGTAGATGGTCTCGGAATTTGGGTCAGGTCGTAAAAGTACTTCCAGACCGCCTGCGGTTGCAGGGTTTTTATTTCATCTGACATATTGTTTTTTTTTTCGTTACGCGTAACGCGTGACGCGTAACGATCACCCGTCACTCATCACTCGTAACTCGTAACTCGTTTATTGTTTAATATTCGGCAGTTCCAGTCCGTATCCTTTCTTCTTGTCTTCCGCTTTCAGCAGCATTGCAAAGACAATGGCCAGAATACCGAGCGACATGAAGATGAGCATGGGGATCGTATAATTATAGGTATGTACCGAGATGCCGTTTTTCATGACCTCTCCGGTGATGCACCATTTGTCGAGTACCCAGCCGATCAGTGCGGGAACACCCATCAAACCCCAGTTCTGAACCCAGAAAATCATGGAATAAGCTGTACCCAGTTGTTTTTCAGGGATAATTTTCGGAACTGAAGGCCACATGGCTGAAGGCACCAGCGAGAATCCGATTCCCAGCAAAATGACTAAGAGAATGGCAACCGGAACCTGGTTCAGGAAAGGAATGGAGAACATCGCATGGACGAAAATCAAAATACCTGCTCCGATCAGCATAATGGAAGCTCCCTTGCCCTTGCGATCATAAAGGTTACCGAAAAATGGCGTCAGAATGATAGTTCCGAAAGGCAGCAACATCGGAATGGCTCCGGCAAATTTCTCGGCTACACCGAACTTGTTCACCATCAGATCCTGCGCATATTTCAGGAACGGGAAAACTGCCGAGTAGAACAGCACGCAAAGGATGGCAATGTACCACCAGCCTTTGTTGGTGAATATCTTCCAGATATCAGACATTTTAAACGATTCTTCCGCATCGACTATCGCATTGGCTTTGTCGTATGCAGCCTGTTCAGCATCGAGCTTCTTATCCATGAAAGTATAGATAAAGAAGGAAATTAAACCGATACAAAGCATGATCAGGCAAACCAGAACCGGCGCAGACACTTTATCAAAGGCCCGTGCAAGCGGAAGCGATGTGCCTAGCGCGAGACCCGTGCCCAGACGTGCTGTCGCCATTTCCAGACCCATGGCAAGAGCCATTTCCTTGCCTTTAAACCATTTTACAATGATTTTCGATACGGTAATACCGGCAACCTCAACTCCCACACCGAATATGGCATATCCCAGTCCGGCCATAACTACCTGAGCCTTCATATCGAACCAGAGGATGTGCCAGGTATGCCCTACGATCCAGGGAGCAGTTGTTGTTATTGCCCAATATTTGATCAACGCTCCGGCAACCATAATGATTGTTGCCATCCGGCCCGTAAAACGCACCCCCATCTTATCGAGAATAATACCACCGATAATCAGGAAAAACAAAAATACGTTAAACCAACCGTAAGCACTGGTAAAGAATCCATAATCCGAACTGCTCCACTTAAGCTGCTCTTCAAGCATCCCTTTTAATGGTGCCATTACATCGGTCAGATAGTAACCGCACAGCATGGTAAATGCCACAATGCCAAGAGCAACCCAACGGGCTGTTTTGGAATCTCTTAATGTTTTTCTCAGTTGTTCCATGAAAAGTTGAATTGATTTGAATCGTTAAAAGTATAAAAAATGATCACCTGCGAAATATGTTCTTAATCGATCCGTAAGCCGGATAAAACTCGACAGCGGTGGACTGATCGGTCAAAAGTCTGGCAGGGACAAAATCGACCCTTCCGTATTGGGCAATCAGAATATCACAGGAAAAAACATTGTCCTTTCCTTTGATTACCTCAACTCTGATTTTTTCAGGAATTCTGAATGCCAGTCCCTGAACCTTGGCCGATTTGCCGTCATCCGCCCACTTGATTTGATCCATCGGGTTAGTATCGGTACGGGAAAGCTGCAGCATCACGGGGTCTGACCCTCCGGTTTCGGCAGCTTCAACGCCTTTCTTACGCGAAAAGGCAAACAGGGTGAATGTTTCGGTGAGTCCCTGTCCGTTTGGTGCATAAGTAAAGGTCATTGTCTCTCTTTCCGTCTGGGTTCTGCCTGCAAAAAGTGAAACATATCCCTCTTCCATTACAGCAAGTTCCTTTACAATGACATCGAGCGAGGTACCTTCGGGCAAACGGCTGCCATCGTTTTCAACATAAGCGTATTCCCCGTTCAGCAGCTTAAATCTGCCCTCCCGGAGTTTCATCAGCACATCGGCAGCTTCGTTGGCCTGATTGAGCAGTGATTTCTGATTTTCTTCCTTGCGGATCACCGGGATTTTCAGAAATGACGTGTCGGTTCTGACCAGCCTGAACACCGTATCCGGAATAGGTTCCGTGTTTTTCCTCAGCGTCAGATCGGTATACTGCGGAAAGTCGAAAGCGCGCTCCGAAAGATGCTGCCGGGCTTCCTGGCTGACATAGACTTCGGGATTTACCGGAAGATTGATGCCCCGGATCAGGCCGTCGGCTGTCAAACTCACCCTGGAACCGAAAGGATTTCCATCGGTCTCGATCCGGTACATCTGCTGGGGATCTTTCTCGGGATGGGTGTTCACCTTAACTTCAACGATCGAATAATCAACAGACTCGCGCGTAGGAACACTGGAAAGACCCAGAAAGCGTTCGGCATAAGCAGCAAATGGACCCGGTTTGGTGATTTTTTTATCAACAACAACCTCGATATCCAAAACCGTACGGGGCAAGGAATAATACATGGCATAATCGTTGACGTTCATTCCCGATTCTACCTTTACCACCCGGGTTTTTGAAGCCATTTCAGTTTGCAGGGCACATCCGGCACCGAAAAGTATAACTAACAGAATAACAGTTAATTTCAGATTTTTCATATCGAATAATTATGAATTCGCATAAAAGCTTTCCCGATTGAATTTGTAATATCACCGGCTTTCAGGGCTTCCATCCCGGTTTCAGCCGATGCAATATCCCCAGCCAGCCCATGCACGTATACGCCCAGGCGAGCAGCCGTAAAGGTATCGTAGCCCTGAGCAACCAAACCGGTGATCAGGCCGGTGAGCACATCACCCGAACCTCCGGTGGCCATCCCGGGATTGCCAGTCGTATTAAACCAGACAGAACCATCCGGACCGGCAACGGCGGTATTGGCGCCTTTCAGCACGATGACCAATCCGTTTATCTCTGCCAGCTCTTTCAGTCTCATCAGTCTTGAGTAATCATCTGTATCCTCCCCGAATAAACGTTTGAACTCTCCGGGATGGGGTGTAAGTATACTATTTTTTGGCACCCGTTGCAATGATCCCGGATGGCATGAAATCACATTCAGGGCATCCGCATCCAGAACAAGAGGCACTCTGCTCTCCCCGAGCAATCTTTCCAGAGCATTCCAGCTCTTGATGCCTGTACCGATACCGGGTCCAACCCCGATGGATGAGTAAGGTGAAAGATCAGGAACCGTTGACCAACACGAAGTATTGGAATCCAGAATGGTCATGGCTTCGGGGACTGCGATCTGAACGATAATATTTCCGTCCGACGGGATCAGCACGGTGGTCAGGCCAGATCCGGAACGAATGCAGGCGGTGGCCGTAAGAACGGCGGCACCCATTTTGCCGGTTGAGCCGGCAATCATCAGGGAGTGCCCGAAAGTGCCCTTGTGACTGAACTTAGCCCTGCACTTCAACCATCCATGGGCATCACTTCTATCGGTGTAATTCCAGGGAGTTTGAACATCCAGGATAAAATCAGGATGAATCCCGATGGGAATTACCTTCCAGTCGCCGGTGAATGAGTCGTTTTCAGGAAGAAAAAAACAAATCTTCGGAAACTGAAAAGAGAGTGTTTCAGCGGCGCGGATGATATGTTGCCGCGAGTTGCCGCGGTTATCCTCGCCATATAATCCCGATG
>JAQWAJ010000075.1 GCA_028707745.1 Bacteroidales bacterium
TACACAGATAAAAGTCAGATAATCAGGCACCAGGGTTTGGATCACATGGTTTCCCTGCAATCCGCAGGCCGACCAGAGGGTATCGGTGCTCTTGAGGCCTTTTTTATAAATACCGTTGTAGGTGCTGGCATAAATGGTATCACCGTAAATCGTCAGATCAGTGGTGCTGGTGGTGCTCAATCCAAGATAGCTCCACTGTCCGGAACCGGCCAATGTCGAGAGCAACAGCAAAATGGAGGTAAAAAATATTCTCATGATTTGTTATAATTTGTCCGGTTTATCCATACAAATTATCTGCCACAATTTACAACCAGGCTGTCCCCTTCGCCCTTCGCCCTTCGCCCTCTGCCCTTCGCCCTCTGCCCTTCGCCCTTCGCCCTCTGCCCTTCGCCCTCTGCCCTTCGCCCTTCGCCCTTCGCCCTCTGCTATTTCTTCCTGATTGTATATTTCCCCTCTTTGATCATAACGACTTCCCACCCATCGCTGAGCTGCAGATCATAGCCGGCTTCGGTAATCTTACCAGTGGTTGCTTTCGGTGCAGATATAATAAACAGTTGCCAGTCATTTGACCTTAAGATCCCGTCCCGGACTTCCAGAATGCCCCAGTCGCCGGTTAGTCTCAATGTTTTATATACGACGCCGAAATTGTCAATCGGGATGAGTTTTTCATTGGGATTAAATGAAAAGTTCAGATTGTTGTTCCTGATAATTAACTGGTCGCCTTCCATTAGCTTATGCCTGTAATCGGCAATTAGCTGCTTCTGTTGTTCAGATTTCTGCGTTTCACTTTTGATCAGGGGTTCAGCTTTATATTCCCCGATCATGCCGGAAATGATTGTATTTAAAGCTGTTGTATCTGCATGGATCTCTTTGCCAATCACTGCAGAGCCAATATCCTACAAAGTTTTGCCCTGACGGATTTTATCGGGACAGGCTAAATTAAGTTGTTCAAACAGAAAGCCATACGATGGTCCGGTATATTCGGCCATGCCTTCATGCCGCTCAAATGCATTTTCATTGTTTCCGGGGAACAACAGTTGACGGTATTTTTTAATGATCAGGGCATTTTCAAGATGTTTCTTTTTCTCCGGAACCGGATTGGAGATCAGGGCATTCTTCAGTGCGAGGAACTCCAGCTTTAACAGGATAATGCCTTTCAGATCATCCAGATGGGTGTTGAATGAAGTAACGGCAGGTATTCCGATTTGATCCTGCATCCGATGCCAGCTTTCGTGAATCAGTAATTTGTTTCTCGAATAGGGATCATCCTGGGGCAGGGCGTTCAACATCACCATCGTCCACTTTTCACCGCTCCAGTCTAATGATGTATTGGCTATGTTGATGCTCACTGGTAGTTTTCCCAGAAATAATCCGCTTTTTTCAGCGAACTGTTTTGCATTATCCTGTCGATTGGCAATGATTAAGCGGTTCTCCGGATTGACCAGCATGATCGGGCCATTCAGGGTTATCCCCCAGAGTTTGCCGTTGTCGCAAGCACATAAGGAATCGGCCTGTTTAAAATAGGTTCCGATGAGTTTAAGATCCGGGCTCTCTTGCCCGTAGCCTATCATAATGTTCAATGCAAGAATGCACAGGCAGAAAACGGATGTTTTTATTTGCATGGTTAATCCCCAAAATCAGAAGGTTAGGTAATGCCAATTTACGATTTTTTAGGACCAGATAGTACCGTTCAGAAAGCCCTGAAAATCCGCCTCTGCTCCGCCCCCTTCCTTGTCATCCCGGTGAAAGCCGGGATCTTGTCCCCTTTCACCGAATCGCCCGTTGAGTACTTCCTTACTTCCCAAAGCAATCCTCTATCAGCTCGTCCTCGACGCCTTTGCTCAGATCCAGGGTATGAACATAAGTCACGATTCCGGTCGGATCCACGAACTCGGTAAAAGTAAGCTCCAGAAACGGGGCTCCCTTGCTCCAGGCACCACCGGCCTCAACCCGCGCCTTAACGATTACTTTCTTTCCGTCGGGACGAATGGAGTTATCATTTTGTGGCTCCCCGATGCCTTTCGGATCGATCACGATTCCGCTGAAACTCGGATATTTTTTCAGAATATCCTGATTTTGAGCTGTACCCAGACAATAGACCACCGGACCGCGGGTCAGTGCCACTTTCCCTTCCTGCAACTGATGTCCCTTAATCAGCCGCCATTCCATCGGCATGTCCAGCGTTACAACATCGCCGGCGTTCCATTTGCGGCGAATCTCATAGTATGGTTTGCCGGATGGCACGGCGCCGGCCGGTTTGCCGTTGATCATTACCGTGGCATGGTTGCACCACCTTGGAATGCGCAACCGTATAGCGAACGAAGCCTCTTGGGTAGGATCGACTTTAAAAACAACATGACCGGTATTCGGATAATCGGTTTCCTGTGACAGGGTAACGGACACATCCTGACTGAGCGCAAGAGTGGTTTTCGACGTCGTAAACAGATTAACCCCGATGGCATTATCCGTATAGCGATAGTATACTTTCTGAGGTAGTTCAGCCACGATCCGGCGGTAATTGCCCGGACAACAGAACCCATCACCTTTAAAATAGACCCGTGGACCAGTAAGCGGTGTGAAATACCGGATTTTTCTTCCTTCGGGATCCTGTGCGGCAAAAAGCGCGTTGTAAATCGTTCGTTCCATAATGTCGCCGTAACGGAGATCCCCGTCCATGCGCATCAGACTTTCGAGCCAGCGAAGCAGATAGGCTGTCACGCAGGATTCACCGATAGAGCCGGCGCCGTTCTGCGTGTAAGAGAACCACTCACCGTCGGATGCTGAACCTACCACATTAAGCCCTCCACCGGTGCGCAGGAGCTCATGGCGCATGAATTCCGACATATCCATCAGCGATGGTAATCTTTTATAGCGGTACAATTCCGTCTGTGCATAGCAGCGGGCCAGCATCACATAAACATGAGCGGCTTGCGCGTCAAAAGTCTGTTTCCAGTCGAGCAGCGAAGCGCATTGAATCTCATTTTTCGCGTTGCCGTGCCTGATCTCTGATGCAAATTTCAGATATCGCTCGTCGCCGGTGCATTGGTACAACGATAAAAATGCTTCAGGCAAACCGGCCGTACAAACCTCCTCAGGTTTGGCATCCTTTGAAAAGGTTTTAATCACGTAATCTCCCAGGTTTTTTGCGTCGTTGAGCGACTTTGCGTTTCCGTTGGCCAGCCAGTTTCGGGTCATGCCGAGCAGCAGATACTCCTGCTCGTGCAGTGCCCAGTTAAAATGGTTCTGACTGCCATCCGGGAGAGCTTTGAATGTGCCGATATAGCCGTCGTTATCACGCGTTTTGATGATGCCATCGATCAGATGGGCAGTCTTGGCAGCAACTTTCGGATCACCGGTATAGGCTGTAAAAAGGCTCCCTGCATCAATTACCTTGCCTACACCGACGTAATGATAATTGTCGGTGAAAGGGCGTTTCTGAAAGGGCGTGATGAAACTGCTGTCACTGTCGAGCAGCATAAAGTTCTTGTATATGAGGTCGTTGATCCTCCGGCCTATCTCGCCCGAGAGCTCCGTTTGCTTCAGTATCACAGACTGAAGTTTATCCCCGCTCTGCGTTTTTTCTTTCTTGGCATAAACCGGCGCAACGGCAAAAAATACCGCCATTGCTAACGATAGAATTGAATTCCTGTTCATGGTAATGGGTTTGTTTTGGAAGTGTTCTGATAATTGATTTTCTGTTTTAGCTTTTTCGGAATCCTGGAGCTTATTCATCGCAATCAAGCTGTCTGCCTTCGCTTTCTGCTTTTTTGTCCATGCGGGTTCCTACGCCTGCTCCTATCGCCAGACCAATCGGAAGACCGATGCTGAGAAATGCATAATTATCCAGGAAGGCTGAAAAAACTAATCCCAAAGGTAATCCGAATACACACATCCCAAGGGCCGTCCATTGATTGGCGTAATGCTTTCGGGGTACCAGTCCAAGCTCTTTCTCAACCAGTTGTACGATGCTGCCGTGTTCCTTTACGATAATTTTCATCAGGTCACGGTCAGATCCACTGAATAAATTAACCGGGATAATATGCTCGTTGATCCGGTTGGACAGATCGTCGGAGATATACCTCCTATTCAGTGCGGTTATCAAGGATTGCATCTTAATAAAAACCGGTGTCAGCCTTTTATTCTGATAGATAGCCTCTCTGGGTTCGATTTGAATGATCATGAAATGGATGTCCTTAATAAACCCGGAAAATACTAAATCTTCTGATTTGATTCTCTATTTAATTAAAGCCCTGCAGGCTTTTCCGGGTAACAGGGGAGAGCCATTCGAACCGCCGGCTGCACCGGCGGGTACTAAAATGCTGCCCCTGCAGGGCAGCAACACAAATCTTGCAATAGCCCGAGCATTCCCCCTATGCTCCGCCCCCTTTTCTGTCCTTCCCGCGAAAGCGGGAACTTTCCCTCCCCTCGCTCTTCACCCTTTTTTGTCCTTCCCGCGAAAGCGGGAACAGCTCAATACTCCCTCTTCACTTTCTCCGCTGCCCCCGAAAACAATCGGTATCCCACGGTCACCGTCACCAGGTTGACGCCCAGTTTGGTTTCAAATTCACCTTTGTTAACATAGGTGATTGAGGGGTAGGCTTCATTATTATCAAATTTGCACTTGTAGGAGAAGAGCCCGGAGTAGTTCACCCCTATGGTATATATCTCCTGGATGATCACACCAGCTTCCAGCGCAAAACCAACGCCGAATTTCGGATGGAATTTCCACTGGTTAGTATAATTGTCGGTGACGTATTTGAT
The DNA here is from genome assembly GCA_028707745.1 of Bacteroidales bacterium. Lineage (GTDB taxonomy): Bacteria > Bacteroidota > Bacteroidia > Bacteroidales > UBA12481 > UBA12481. Next base: position 4,762 of record JAQWAJ010000075.1, read on the forward strand.
TTTTGTTGGCCTGAACATATTGAAACCGGCACTGCCTTCCCCATAGATCATCAAATCCTTCGATACAGGAAGCGTATAATTCATCCCGGCCATTATTGGGACATTGAAATACTTAGCTAGCGTGTACTTTCTTTCAGGCTGGTTTTCCTGAACGGAATCCCGGTACTTCTTACTCAATGGGTTACAGTATAGATTGAAACTATACACCATCGACAAGTTTTCAACTTTTAATTTGGTATAGAGTTTAATGCCGGCATTGAACCCAATGGTGGCACATCCGGCCCCATTGGTGATCGCATTATCGAAATTGTACTCGCCCAGTTCTCCAGAAGGAATGCTGGCTCCCAGATGTACTTGCATAATTTGTGCCTGTGCGGCTGTGATGCCGGTAATCAGAACAAGGGCAATAAGAATGGTCTTTTTCATAGTGTAACGGCAGATTACTTTTCGATGCAATATACTTCGATATCGGTATAATTTCCTCCGGTCAGCAACTCTCCGTCTTTTTCAATGCCCGCTAACTGGTATCCGAGTTTTAGAGGGATATTCTTGCTCGGAATGTTTCCAACGGCACATTTGATCAGAAACTTATTGATATGCAGATTGATACTGGCGAACTGCATCAATACCTTTACCGATTCGGTAACAACGCCTTTCTTTTGATATAGCTCTGAAAGCCAATATCCGATCTCGGTTTGCCGTTTCTCCAGATCAGTATCTTTCAGTCCGCACAAACCGGCGAACTTATCCTGCACATGAATCACGAAAATCCGTTCCCCTTTTTCTTCGGGTACAGCCAGAACCGTTCGGATATAGTTCCTGGTGTCTTCCACTGTTTGGGTAGATTCCACAAACGGCAACCATTTGCCGAGATATTCCCGCTGGGTGTTAATCGTATCAAAAATAGCTTCAGCATCCGAAAGCCCGATTTGCCTTAATTCGATATTTTCATTTACCCGGATCACCTTTATCGCTTCCATTTCTCTTATCGTTTTAGTTTGATCACCTCACTGCCGGCAAGTAAAAAGGCTCCGGTGCCATATACTTCCCAGCTGGTTGGCGAAAAATTCTTTTGTGGATCGGCCCCGATGGGTTGCACCCAGCCAACATAGCCATCATCGGTGAGTAAAGAGTTCAGTCCGGCCCAGGCCTTCTCAACCACCGGCAGATAGACGCTCTTTTCCAATAGCCCGTTATTGATTCCCCAAGCCAGCGCATAACAGTAAAACCCCGATCCGCTGGCTTCCCCGCCGGGATAGGAGGAGGGGTCGAGCAAACTGGCCCGCCACAATCCATCCGGCATCTGCAGAGAGGAAATCCGTTTGGCCATTTTCTGATACAGATCGACATAGTCCCCCCGATGGGCATAGTCGTGGGGCAGTTCTTTCAAAATCCTCACCAGACCCCCCATTACCCAGCCATTGCCCCGGCTCCAGAATACCTTCTGCCCGTTGGCCTCTTTGAGATCTTTTTCAGAATATCCCCATACATAATTCAGATCACGGGCAAACAGGCTCTCCTCTTCGTTCCAGAGCAGATCGACAGTCTCCCGGAACAGCTTGTCACTGAAATCGATATAACGCTGATCTCCAAGTGTCATGCCCAACTTGACCAATGCCGGAGGTCCCATGAACAGCGCATCGCACCACCACCTGTAGATTTTTTGATAGCTCCTTGGCTGATAGGGGGTTGCCATCATTTTATCAAAAGTATCTATGGTGGGCTGAATCATCTTCCGGTCTTTTTCAATCCGGTACAGATCGATATAGGTTTGGCAAATGGCATGATCATCCGCATGATGCAAACGATTGCCCGGTTTCCAGCCGGTGGAGTCACCCATATTGGTTAAAGCCCGATAGATCTCTTTGGAACCGAGGGTTTCATAAGCCGCCATCACCCCTGCATAAAATGCGCCGTTGGTCCAGTCGTTGAGCTCATGCTTCGGGTGCGCCAGCTGCCATCTGACGGCGGTTGCCATTCGCTCTTTGATGATTTTCTTTTTGAATATCTTTTCGTTTTTTCCATACTCAATCGATACGGGCCGGCTCAGCCGATCAGCTTCTGACCGGATATATTCTTTAACCGGCTCCTGCTGGTTCCAGACTGGATTTTCCAATCCCCAGAGGGCAAAGAAGTAATGAACGGATGGGGTGTTGCTCCTAATTTTCTGACTGAGATAGCAGGTTTCGGAGATCACCTGGCTGAAGCTTTTTGCAGGAACTGTCGGGTAACCCAGTTTGTAGTAATCGTTGTTGCTGGTTTTGCCGGTTTTGACAAAATCCTTCGTGGGAGCCATAACGGCCATCGCGAGTATATCGTTATTCAGTGATTGTTTCCCGTGGGTCAGCAGCGTAGTATAGTTGTCGTTTGCCTGAAACTGTACCGGTTCGTTATCGAGTTTAGAGGTGACAATGCCGGTGGCAAGCTGTTTTTCACCCGAAAAATCCTTCACGGTGACGGCCGACTGAAACCAATATTTTCCAACCCACAACGTGATGCGCTCTATGGCTTCATATTGCTGCCCGTTGACCTCCCAGCCTTTGTACCTGAGCTCGAACAGGGTGCGCACCGGGCCATCGGCAATTTTTACATACCGATAAACAGGTGTGGAACCCAGCCGGTACAGGGAGTCTCCTTCAACCATCGCTAGGCTGCCGGCTCCGAGCGAGCTGCC
>JAQWAJ010000076.1 GCA_028707745.1 Bacteroidales bacterium
CTTTGGTTTCTATCATGCCTTCGTTCAGCTGGCCGATCATGCTTTTTTGAAAGAGGCCTGTGGCTTTAGCCAATACGATTACCGATTCAGTGACTTCAGCGTAATTCATGTTATCAGTTGATGTGCAGATTGCAAAATTGGAAGCTAAGGTAGTGGTTTTGTGCTGATGATTTTTGAAGCGACAATCCCGTCGGTCACGGGCCCGCAAAGCTCCACCAGCCCGATGTGGTGCAGAAACTCATGCTGGTGCCTGACGCGGACTTCCACATAGTTATCGGTAAATCCTGACATGGTTCCATCGGGTTTGTGCTGTTCGAAAATCACCACTCTTTCCTTTCCGAGTTGACCCGTACAGAAATCGTGTTTCAGTTTGTTGCCGATGTCATGAAGAATATGACTTCTGTCGTCCCTGATCCTGTTGGGTACTTTTCCGGTCATCACGGCGGCCGGGGTGCCGGGGCGTTCTGAATAGGTGAATACGTGCAGATAGGAGAGAGGCAGGCTACTGATGAACTTGCATGCATCCTGAAAATCTTCATCGGTTTCGCCGGGGAAGCCTACAATCACATCGGCGCCGATACAGGCATCGGGCATCAGGGATTTGATTTTCAATATCCGGTCGGCAAAAACTGGGGTCAGATAGCGCCTTTTCATCAATTTCAAGATTTTGTCAGATCCTGACTGAAGCGGGATGTGGAAGTGCGGGGCAAATCTTTTTGAACCGGCTACAAAGCTGATGACTTCATCTGTTACGAGATTGGGCTCGATTGAAGAGATTCTGAACCTGAGAATTCCTTCTACCTCGTCAAGTTGTTTGACTAAATCGATAAAGCTGTCGCCCGTGGACTTCCCGAAATCGCCGATATTGATTCCTGTCAGCACAATTTCGCGCAATCCTTGACTGGCCATGATTTTAGCCTGACCGACGATCGAGCTGATTTCAGGATTTCTGCTACTGCCCCTGGCTTTTGGAATCGTGCAGTAGCTGCAGAGGTAATCGCAGCCGTCCTGTACTTTAAGAAATGCACGGGTTCGTTCGGCGGTTGAATGAGCGGCAAAGAATTTCTGATCTTCTCCGAGCTCGCAGCTGTGTATTTCAGTGTGATCTTTTTTGTGCGTGTCGTTCAGATATTTTACCAGATCGAACTTGTCGCTGGTTCCCAGAACGAGGTCGACTCCTCCCCAGGAGGCAATCTCTTCGGGGTTCAGCTGAGCATAACAGCCCATGGCAACGATGAAGCTGCCCGGAGACACATGAAGAGCCTTGTGAACGGCCTGCCTGGTTTTCCGGTCGGCCGAGCCGGTTACACTGCAGGTGTGGATGACCGTAATGTCGGCCGGTGTACCGAACCTGACCCTTTCATACCCTGCTTCCTCCAACTGACGGCCGATTTCGCTGGTTTCGGCAAAATTAAGTTTGCACCCCAGCGTGTGAAAAGCTACTTTTTTCAAATTATTCTTTTTTTATCAGAGCAGGTTACTGGCCAGTTCTGCCAGATGACTCCGCTCTCCTTGCACCAGATTAACATGCGCAAAGATATCCTGACCTTTCAATTTATCGGTCAGGTACGACAGTCCGTTTGATTTTAAATCAAGATAAGGTGAGTCGATCTGGTGAATATCACCGGTAAATACAATTTTAGTGCCTTCTCCGGCTCTGGTGATGATGGTTTTCACTTCGTGCGGAGTTAGGTTCTGGGCCTCATCTACAATGAAAAAGACTTTGCTGAGGCTTCGTCCACGGATATAAGCCAATGGAGTGATGATCAGCTTTTCTTCGAGCAGCAGCTGTTCGATTTTCAAATACTCTTTACTTCTTGAATCGAACTGATGGCGTATGACCGCTAAGTTATCGTACAACGGCTGCATATAGGGTTCGATTTTTTCCTGAGCATCCCCGGGCAGGTAACCGATGTCGCGGTTTCCCAGCGGAATGATCGGCCGGGCCAGGTAGATCTGAAGATAATCGCGGCGCTGCTGTAAGGCGGCAGCCAGTGCCAGCAGAGTTTTTCCGGTACCCGCTTTGCCGGTCAGGCTGACCAGATTGATATCGGGCCTTAGCAGAGCATCCAGGCAAATGGTTTGTTCGGCATTCCGGGGCTCGATTCCGTAACATTTTTGCTTCTGAACCACATGCAGGGCGCTGGTGCGGATATCGAAAATGGCCAGTGCGGATGACTGGTTGCCTTTTAGCAACATGTACTGGTTCGACATCGGATCAATATCCAGATTAAACTCTTCAACCGAAACTCCTTCAGGAGAATTGTATAATCTGGCTATTACTTCATCGCTCTGATTCTCGATCGTCGGAATTCCTTCGTACAGATACTCGATATTGGTCACCTGGCCAGCCTTATAATCCTGGGCCGTTAAACCGATGGCCTTTGCCTTGATCCTGAGGTTGATATCCTTGGTAACCAGGATTACCTGCTTGTCAGGGTTCTTGTTTCTGGTGTAATCGGCAATGGCCAGAATCCGGTGGTCTGGCGTTTTCTCATCAAAGGACTCTTCCATCTCCCTCGAAAACGGCTTGCCGGTTTCAATGAACAGGTTACCCTGACCTTTACCCAGCCTGATCCCTTCAGTAAAGAGCATTTCGCCTGACAACTGATCGAGTTCACGAACAAATTCCCTCGCCTGAAAATTGATCTGATCGTTCCCCTTCTTAAATTTGTCGAGTTCTTCAAGAACCGTTATCGGAAGAATGATATCATGCTCCTGAAACTGATAGATACATTTGTAGTCATGTAGCAGAACATTAGTATCCAGTACAAAGATTTTCCTTTGATTCATCATGATTGTGTCCTTCTTTCAGGTTAAATATAGTAAAATTGCAGTCGATGAAGTACAACGAAATAACAGATTGGCTTTTTTCTCAACTCCCGATGTTTCACCGCGTTGGGAAGTCGGCCTATAAGGCTGATCTTGAGACTTCCATGGCGCTAGATAAGCACTTCGGATTTCCGCACCGGAATTTTTATAGCATCCATATTGCCGGTACCAACGGAAAAGGATCGGTGTCGAATATGCTGGCTGCCGTGTTGCAGGAGGCAGGATATAAGGTGGGATTGTACACCTCACCGCATCTGGTCGATTTCAGGGAGAGAATCCGGGTAAACGGAGAGATGATTCCTAAAAAGGAGGTGATCTCTTTTGTCGAAAACAACATGGCTCTTTTCAGTGAACTGAAACCCTCGTTTTTCGAGATGACCGTTGCCATGGCATTCGACTATTTTTCAAGGCAGAACATCGATGTGGCCGTGGTAGAAGCAGGGCTTGGGGGGCGGCTGGATTCAACGAATATCATCGATCCGGTTATTTCGGTGATCACGAACATCAGCTATGATCATATGGACCTGCTCGGAAATACGCTTGAAAAAATCGCTTTCGAAAAAGCGGGTATCATCAAATCCGGAATTCCTGTGGTGGTTGGGGAAAAGAACAGGGAAACCCGTAAAGTGTTTGATGATAAAGCTGCAGAGGTGGGGGCTCCGATATTTTTCGCCAACGATTATTTTCAGGTACCCTGGTCGATTCTCACTCAGGAGAACCGACAGTATTTTCAGGTGATGAAGGGCAAAAAGGCCGCTTATCCTGAATTATACAGCGATCTGATCGGACTTGTTCAGCGGAAAAATCTGCCGGTAGTTCTGGAAGTACTCGAACTTTTGAAAATCAGGGACTGGCATATCACCGATGACCATATTTATGAAGGATTATCCTCCGTTAAGAAATTAACTGAATTTGCCGGGAGATGGGAAGTGATTGATAATCATCCGAAAACGGTTGTTGATACCGGCCATAATATTGACGGGATTTCACAAGTTGTTTACCAGCTTGAAAACACACGGTTCAAAAAGCTTCATCTGGTTTATGGTACGGTAAGCGATAAAGAAATCGATCAAATACTGCAGATATTACCCAAAACTGCAGCCTATTATTTCACTATGGCCTCGATTCCAAGGGCTCTGGATGTAAAAGTGCTGGCTGCCAAAGCTGCGTTTTATGGCTTACAGGGTTCGATCCATAATACGGTTCCAGAGGCGCTGGCTGCGGCCCGAAAGTCAGCAAACACGGGGGATCTGGTGTTAGTTACCGGTAGCACATACGTGGTTGCGGAGGCGCTTGGACATTAGTACATTGTCTTTCTTGGCCGTGTTCATAAAAAAGTTGGTTCCACTTTCTGTAGGTCCGGTTATTTCGCCGTACATTTGACCATTCAGCACTCCATTTGCACGTCAAATGTGTTGAGTAAGAAACCGAATAACCTGAACACCGGCCCGTCATGCATAGTTTTCGTTTCCTTAACAGACATAAGGGATATGTCCTGATTAACCTGATCGGTTTAGCAACCGGACTGGCCGGGTGTTTATTGATGGTCTCCTATCTGAAATACCAATCAGGATTTGATTCTTTTCACGTTAATAAAGAGAGGATCTACCGGGGCCGGGCTGAAATAAAAATCTCGGGCAAGGAAAACACCACCATACACATGCCGGGTTTACTGGGCGAAGCTGTTTGCCAGGAGGTTCCGGGGGTGGAGGCTGCTGTCAGGTTGCATTCAAATTTACGCTATGAGATTCTATGCGGAATCAAAAAATTCATCGATCAGAAAATCTTTTTCACAGACTCCACATTTTTCAAGGTGTTCTCCTACAAACTATTAACCGGTAATCCGGCTAAATTGCTGAACGCACCCTTCACGGTGGTTTTAACCAAACCTGCCGCGAGCCGGATGTTCGGAGGTGAAGACCCCATCGGGAAGACGATCAAAATCGATGGCATCCCTTATGAGATCACCGGATTGCTCGATGATCTTCCGGGTAATTCCCATATCACTTTTGATTTGCTGGCAGCGCTTTCATCGATTACCCGCCCGGGGGATAATGTTGTGGAAAAAGAGGGTTTTACCTTTCCAACCTATTTTCTGCTCCGGGAGGGTACCGATACTGGAACCGTGCTTACCCGGATGAACCAGGTGTTCGACCGGATTGTCGATCAGCGGTACGGAAAAGCCGGACTGACAGGCGACCTGTATCTGCAGCCTCTTTTATCGATTCATACCACACAGCTGCAGGCCACTGATTATGCAAAAACCACCCCGAAGAGTACTTTAACCCTTTTTACCGTCATGGCGATTTTTATTCTGCTGGTTGGGGTGATTAACTTTATCAATCTAACCACTGCGCTTTATGAGCGAAGATCAAAGGAAATCGGGATAAAAAAAGTGATCGGTGCCACACCTCCGCAATTATTCTGGCAAACCATGCGGGAAACCTCGGTGCTGGTGGCTGCTGCCCTGATCGTTGCCTTGCTGGCCTGTGAAATCCTGGTCAGGTGGGTGAGGGGCAGATGGGCGCTCGACCTGCAGCTGTTCTACAAAACAGATGTGATCTGGGCAGGCTGGCTGATTGCAGGTGCCGTTGTCATTACTTTTTTATCAAGTGCCTATCCGAACTGGTACCTTTCAAGATTGAACCCCGGCACTATTCTGAAAGAAGATTCGATGAATCGTTCCAGAAAATTCGGAATGGCTAAACTACTGGTTTTGATCCAATACGGATTGTCGACATTCATCATCTGCCTGATGCTCCTGTTCTCTGCTCAACTCAAGTTTGTTGCAAAAGCGGATCTGGGTTTTGATATGAAAGGGGTGGTTGTCTATGAAAACCTGACGAATCAAATCATCGGAAGTTATAATTACCTGAAGAACAGAATATTGCAGCTGCCATCGGTCTCCAGTGTGACTGCATCCTTGTCGATACCTGGTAAACACCGGATTTCAAATTCAGTAGTCTATAGATATGGGAGTTCTGAATCGAGCGGCACCATCATCAATGTTAACCGTGTACAGCAGGATTATCTTAAGACGTATGGGATTCAGCTGGTGCAGGGGGAGGATTTCTCGCAGCTGCATAATCTCGATTCGCTCAGTTATATTATCAATGAAGAGGCCGTGCAAAAACTGGGGCTCGAAAATCCGATCGGGGAGGAGATCGTGCTTAGGGGCATTAAGGGTAAAGTGATCGGGGTGGTTAAAAATTTCAGAACCAAACCACTTTACTCCGATTTTGACAAGGAAATCCTGACCATGCAAAGCTATGCCTTCAATTTTATTTCCATTCGTTTAAAGCCTGGCTTTGGTCCAAACAGCCAGAAAGAGATAGAATCGGTTTTGACCGGAATGGATCCGGGTTATCAGCCGATATCTTTCTTTGTGGAGGATATGTACAGGGATTTTTATCAGCGCGAGGAAAGGCAGTTGCAACTGGTGTTTTCAGCGGCTATTGTCGGAATCATTCTTTCAGTGATGGGACTGATCAGCCTGATGGTTCTCACATTACAAAAGCAGCGGAAAGAGATCGGGGTCAGAAAAGTATTCGGTGCCTCGGGTGAAACGATTTTCATTTTGCTCGTCAACCGGATGATGAAATGGGTGCTTCTGTCAAACCTGATTGCCTGGCCGGTTGCCTATCTGGTCACCTCAAAATGGCTCGACCGGTTTGCCTGTAAAATCAACCTGGTTCAGGAGTGGCCATTGTTTTTGCTATCAGGCGGTATTGTGGCGATTCTTGCTTTTCTGTCAATCGGTATCCAATCATACGGTGCTTCGCGAATGAGCCCTGCTGATGTCATTCAGCGAGGGTAGTATCAATTTCTCTGTTTCATACAATTTTAAAAACTCTAATTTTAGGGGATTAAGAGAAAACGTATATCCATTTATCCTAAACTGATTATTCATGATATTTTTTAAGCCTACTATCAGAGCAGCCGTTGTTGTCATATTTACTGTGCTGGTATTATTGCCTGATGCTCAATGCACTCCAGCTAAAGACTTGAACTCCGGATTTTTCAAAAAAGCACAACCCATCTGGCCAACCGGGCGGGAACTGGAGAAGAATCTGACCGTTGGATTCAGAACGCAGTTTATCAAGCCATCAAATGGATCTGCAGTGTTGAAAATTGCCGGATCGACTCTTTACCGGATTTATCTGAATGGAACCTTTATCGGTCATGGCCCGGCTAGAGCAGGTCACGGGTACTACCGGGCGGATGAATGGGATCTTGCGGGCAAACTGACCGAAGGGAATAATATTCTGGCGATCGAAGTGGCCGGATACAATATCAACAGCTATTATCTGCCCGACCAGCCATCCTTCATCCAGGCAGAGGTAGTGTCGGGGAAAAAGGTACTTGCAGCAACCACTGCGGAGTCGGATGATTTTGAGGCGACTCAGATTACGAATCGCATTCAGAAGGCGCCCAGGTACTCTTTTCAGCGTACTTTCACCGAGTATTACCAACTTGAACCCGGATATGATCAATGGCGCACCAAAGCCGATTTTCCGCTGCAGAGGCTGGTTTGTGAACAGACGGAGACCAAAAACCTGATCCCGAGAAGAGTTGTTTATCCTGATTT
>JAQWAJ010000077.1 GCA_028707745.1 Bacteroidales bacterium
AAAATCTTAATAGATAGAAAATTAAATTTTTGAAAGAATCGAGTATTTTTAATCCTGGTTCAACTAACACTATGCCCAAAACAAAATCGCAGTAAAAACCTGAGAAATTGAAAAGTATGGAAAGACCCAGAATGAAGATACCGCTGACGGCGACTGACAAAGCAGTTGAAATAACCGGCTGGCTTGCGCTATTGACTATTTGGGTTCTTGTGATTTCAAGCTATTCAAACTTACCTGACACGATTCCAACACACTTCAATATGGCGGGAAAAGCCGACGGTCAATCCTTAGAATCTGCCGTTTGGTTTTTACCGGTGATGCTTTTTAACTAAATGACAAATGATCAAGAAAACAGCCATTTTATTATTAATCACGCTGTTATTGGTTGATATTGGATATTCATTCTTACAGCATTATCATACCCCTTTCGATGGGGATATGGCTGCAGGGATTGTTCCTGCTGACGATGTAAAACCAATCCTTGATAGTCCGCTGGGATTGAAAATTTTCAAGGAGAACACCACCTATCCCAATCCCAACAAATTTTTTAGTCACTGGGCTTTTTATCAGTATTTCAACAGTGTTCCGCTATTTCTTCAAAATTTCACAAATCCCATTAATAGTGCCTATTTATCTTGTGCATTGGCCAAGACTATCATTCAGGTTTTACTCATCTTTTTGCTCGCCCTCTCGATTTCAGGGAGCATTTTCAAATTTAAATTTCTGCTGGCGGCTATTCTGATTACGCCATTGTTTCAGACCAATGGATATAGCGGTTATATGGGAATTATCGACCCATCGACTACCTATACCTTTTTCTATGCACTTCCGACTCTATTAATCCTGATCTATTTTGCACCCCTCTTTTTGAAACATTTTTATGGTTTTGAATTAAAAGGAATAAAATATTTAAAATATTTATGGATACCTCTTGCTTTGATAGCCAGCTTAAGCGGGCCATTAAATCCCGGGATATCGTTAGTGGTTAGTTTATTGATCTTTCTACATCATTTCTCTCAAAACTTTAACAACTCAGACAGTAAAAGCAGAATTACCAGGCTGAAATCAGTCATTCATAACATTCCCGGGGAATATTGTTTCTATTTGATACCCATCTGCGCTTTCTCATTGTATTCGCTATTCCTGGGCAGGTATGATTCTGTGGATTCCAGCAGTAAAATACCTTTATGGGTTTTGTATTCGAGATTACCCGAAGGGATATTTTATACGTTTATGCAAAAATTAGGGTTCCCGGTATTATTTATCATTTTAATCATCAATACCTTAATCATTCACTACAAATTGAAGACTCCTGAAGGGAAGAAAATTCTGAATACCTTTAAATGGATTGGCCTTTTTACGCTGATTTACCTGTTGTTACTGCCACTTGGCGGGTATCGCGACTATCGTCCTTATATTCTGAGATATGATACAATCATACCCATCACATTAAGCCTAATGTTCATCTTTGGAAAAACAACCCTTTATATTCTGAATAATTTCTCCATCAGGCAACGATATCAGTATCTGCCCTTATTGATTTTGGTCCTGTTTATCTTTATAAATTCGGATAAACCCAAATTTGATAAAAACAGTTGTGAGCGGAATGCGATTTCGCAAATTGCCAGTTCATCGGAACCTATTGTAAAAATAGATAATAGTTGTACGGTTTTGTCATGGACAATCATTGAGAACCCGCAGGAATCGGAGCTTAAGACCCAATTGCTGAAAAGATGGAGAATCATTGATGATGACAAGTTGTATTATCAAAAACCGCCAGTCGCCGGCAGTGGCTCCCGGAACAACTATCGTGGTGTCGAATAATATCGGGCAGATTTTACCAAGATCAGAGTGCTCCCGCCTATTCCAACAGGCATTCATTAACCGTGAATGGAAAAAACGAGGACATTACCCGTGAAGATCTGGAATCGGTCGGTTTAAATAACGATATTCAGGATTATAAAACCTTAATAGATACAGTCGTCAAGGCCGTTGCTAAATTCGATGACTATGCAAGGGAACTGGGAATCGATGAAAAACTAATCGCAAACATTAAGGCTGATTTCATATCCTGACCAACGGTGGCGGTAACTGAAAAAAGCCCGTACCGCAAATCCAGACAAGAACCATCACTCATCAGGCAAAACCAGTATAATACGATATCATAATGACCAATTATCATAAGTTTTGGTCATTACAATGTTAAAGTTTACCTTTGAAAACAAAAAGATGTTTGTCAGGACAATTGAACATCGGATAAAGGAAAAATTGGGTAGCGGGAAAGCGATCATTGTTATCGGTGCCCGGCAAGTTGGGAAAACCACGCTCTTGAAAGTGATTCTAAAGGATAAAGATTATCTGTTCTTAGATGCAGATGACCCATCAATAAGAAGCCTTCTCCAGAATCCCACGACTGAACAAATCAGAACAATTTTAGGGGAGTATAAATATGTATTCCTCGATGAAGCTCAACGAATATCAGGGATAGGATTAATCTTGAAAATTATTACAGACCAGTTCAAAGATGTCCAGCTATTTGTTAGCGGTTCTTCATCTTTTAATTTGGGGAAAGCACTCAATGAACCATTAACCGGAAGAAAGTGGGAATATGAAATATTTCCGCTTTCCTGGGAAGAATATGAAGAAAAGATTGGTTTTATCAAAGCGGAGCAGCAAATTGAAAACCGGTTGTTATATGGATTTTATCCGGAAGTAATTAACAATCAAGGCAAAGAACGCGAAATTCTTAAAAACCTGGCTAATAGCTATTTATACCGGGATGTTTTAGCCTATTCAGATATAAGAAAACCTGAAATACTTGAGCAATTATTGCAAGCCTTAGCCTTACAGTTGGGCAGTGAGGTAAATTATAACGAATTAGCTCAGATTATCGGAGTAAATAAAATCACCGTACAAAAATACATCGATATATTAGAAAAAGGGTATATCGTTTTTCGCCTCCACAGTTTCAGCAGAAATTTAAGAACTGAACTCAAGCAAAATCGTAAAATATATTTTTATGACAACGGCATCAGAAATATGATCATTGGGAATTTTAACTCTTTAGATTTAAGGCTCGACAAAGGAGCTTTATGGGAAAACTTCCTTGTATCTGAAAGGCTAAAACAGAATATATACAAAGATTCTTTTGCCAAAATGTATTTTTGGAGGACTCAACAACAACAAGAAATTGATTTTGTTGAGGAAAAAAGCGGAACTATTTCAGGATATGAGTTTAAATGGAGCCATAAAAAAACAAAGTTCCCTCAGAAATTTCTGGACACCTATCATGCAGAAGGTTTGGTAATTGATAGAAAAAACTTCAGAGAGTTTGTTATTATTAAGTAGCGTAGGGATCGGATTTCCGATAATTACCTCATTATTCAGCTAAACGATCATGGTAAACCAGTCAGACATAGAATCGATTATCGCCAAACGATACGATAATGGCGCCGATCTGTGGGCGACCCCCGACAATCGGATATACAAGGGCACCCCGTTTTCGACCCTAGAAAGTCTGTTAATACTCACGGAGCTGGAACCCACCCCGACGCCAATCATGCTGGATTCTGCCGAGCTCATGCTTAGTTTATGGCGGAATGACGGCCGTTTCCAAATTATGCCCAAGAGTGCCATTTATCCCTGTCAAACCGCCAATGTGGCCAGAGTCCTATGCCGCTTAGGATATGCCTCTGATCATCGTTTGGCAAAGACTTTCGACCATCTTCTGGCCACGCAGCATGACGATGGCGGTTGGCGGTGCAATACATACAAATTTGGCCGGGGAGATGAAACGGCATTTTCGAATCCGGGAACAACTTTAGCCGCCCTGGATGCATTCCGGTTCACCAATCGGCTCAATCAGGATCAACGGCTGGATCATGCAGTGGAATCGCTGCTCAGCCATTGGGAAACACGTAAACCGCTAGGTCCCTGCCATTATGGAATAGGTAAGCTATTCATGATGGTGGAATACCCGTTTTTTCGGTATAACCTGTTCTTTTATGTTTACGTTCTCTCTTTTTATGATCAAGCAAAAAGCGATAGCCGGTTTTTAGATGCGCTTAATGTTTTGAATTCCAAAACGATTGATGGGAAAATGGTTGTCGAAAATCCAAACAGAAAATTGGCAAACTTCCGTTTTTGCAGGAAAGGCGAGCCCAGCGACCTGGCGACAAAACGCTATCGGGAGATACTGAATAACATAAAACATTAACCAGTGGCCCGCCCGGAAATGAAAGTGTATCGCTCAAACGTATTTCTCCATAACTTAGCTGGCATTCCGGTAATGCACTAAGTAATGAAACTACCTGAAACAATGTGGATACAGGCAATAAGCTGAAAATGATGAAAAAATTAGCCACAACAATTATTTTGATCGGTTTCTGTTTGGCCGGTAAAGCTCAATACAATCATTCACTGATTATCGAGCCTTTGCTGAAGACCGACACCACCTCCATCGGACAGAAAATTCACTATCCCCAATTCCAGAATGACGAGGTTACGATGTCGAAAATCACCATCCCGCCCGGGAAATCGACCGGATGGCACAAACATGAATTTCCGGTGTTTGCCTATGTTTTAAAAGGCAATCTGACCGTTGAGGTGGAGGGTGGCAAAAGCTTCGGGTTTAAGGAGAATTCGACTATTTCGGAGGTGATCAACGTTTTTCATAACGGGATCAATAACAGCAAGGAGGACGTTGTGCTGATCGCATTTTTTATGGGCGAAAAAGGGAAGACCTTGTCGGTGCACAAGGAAACGGACAAAAAAAACAAATAGCATGAGAAAATTAAAAATCTCCGGAATCATTCTGTTGTCGGTATTTTTAGTGAGCTGTCACCACAAGGGGAATGTGAACAGCTCCGGTCAGTCCGGTTCAGTGAAACCCACTACAGCAGATTCAATTCCGCCTCAGAATGCGGATAGCCTGGCTGATGCCACCCGGCCGGATGATGAAATTGGCAATCTGATTTGGGATTATGACATTAATACTGAGCGTATTGTACAGACAGCAAAGGTCGATCAGGATACCTTAACGCAGGAGAAGCTGATCGGGATGATCAATTCGGCTTACCACAACAAGGTACTCCTCGATTTTCTGAAAATCTCGCACGACACGATATTCATCCGGATAAAAGATCCGGAATATCTGACTCAGCAAATGGGCACATCGGGAGCATTTAAGTTCATGGTATCAGTCACTTTTACCTTAACGGAGCTACGGGGGATTGAATATGTATCCTTTGATTTCGAGGAAGGTGACCATGCATCGCCAGGAACCTATTCCAGGAAATATTATCAGGATTGGGTAAAGGAAGACCGAAAAATCAATCAGAAAACAATCTCGTAACATACCCCTCTCCACCCCTTGTTATCTGATTTCCCTTTTGTAATTTTATTCAATCTACCCTGGTTTCGCCATTCAACAGGCTGAATCCGGGAAAATTAACGTAATGGATTTGTAAAACCTGTCACACTAACCCATTCTGCTATGAAAAAGATCACTGTTATTCTGGTACTCCTGTTCGTGATTTGTTCGGGACAATCATTCTCACAAGCTCAAAAGGAGTCTGTGGCTCCGGTAAAACCGGCTCTGCTGGTCATCGACATCCAAAACCAGTTTTTACCCATGATCCCGGAACGGGACAGAACCATGGGCCTGGCCTATATCAATAATTATATCGATATTTTCCGCAGCCATGGCTGTCCGATTATCCGGATTTATCATGAAGGCAAAGAGTTCGGGCCCAAACAGGGTACCGACCAGTTTGAGTTTCCAACCACGGTTAAAATCCTGCCTGATGACCCCAAGGTCATTAAAAATTATCCCGATGGCTTTAATAAGACGGATCTCGATAAAGTGCTCAGGGAAAATGGGTGCAATACGCTGTTTTTAGTTGGATTAAGCGCTGTCGGTTGTGTACTGGCCACCTACATCGGCGCCAATAATCATGATTATAAGGTATTTATGATTGAGGATGCCATTATGAGCCACGACTCGGATTTTACCAATCAGATTGAAAACATATTCGGTGCCGTAAACTATGATGTGGTGAAGATCATCCTGGAACAATCAGGCAAATAAAGTCGATCCGGCTCACTATCTTTGAGAAAATAATCCATGACCATGTCTCATCTTACTGATGCCATTACATACATTTCAGACCTGGTTGAACAAATCCTGACCGACACGATCAGTGAATCCGACCTCGACGATCTGACTCAGAAACAGTTGCAGTGTATGAGAATTATCGTCCGACTGCATAATCCCACCATCACCGAACTGGCCAGAGAGCTTAAGGTAACCAAGCCAACTACCACAGTGCTGGTTGATAAGCTGGTTGCCAAAAAATATGTCAGGAGGGTCTCCTCTGATCAGGACAGGCGTGTCACACATCTGCATATCGATGAAAACGGAAAGAAGATTGAGCTCTGGCGAGAATTATCCAATCAGCGCCTGAGCGAGCAGATTCAATCGGGATTAAATGAAGATGAAACTGAAGCACTGGCTGTATTACTCAGGAAGATAAGCAAGTAATCAATCCCTGTTTTTGTCCCCATTCGGTAATAACTTTTCTGAAATTTTTTATTCGTTTCTACTAACTATTTGAGCTGACTAACTACATTTGCAATCCGTTGTGAAAATGTCGGAACCGTATGAATAAGAAAGTGAAAATTGCCCGTCTGTCGATCGTGTCTAACTCCGGTCTGATTGCTATGAAGGTGATCGCAGGGATCATCAGCGGGTCAGTGAGTATCCTGTCAGAAGCCATTCACTCGTCGATGGATTTGCTGGCTTCCATCATTGCGTTTTTCTCGGTGAAGGTCTCCGACACCCCTCCGGATGAAAGGCATCCATACGGGCATGGCAAGTACGAGAACATTTCGGGCGTGATCGAAGCCCTTCTTATTCTCATTGCCGCTATCCTGATTGTTTACGGGGCCGTGATTAAGATCATTGCGCCCAAACCGGTGGACAATATCGGGATCGGCACCCTGGTTATGGCCGTTTCGGCTCTGGTGAACCTATGGGTTTCACGGCGTTTGTATAAGGTAGCTAAAGAGACTGACTCCATTGCCCTGGAAGCAGATGCCCTTCACCTGAAAACCGATGTATATACTTCAGCAGGAGTATCCGGCGGGCTCATTCTCATGATGATCACTGGCTGGCATATTCTTGACCCCATTATTGCCATCTGTGTGGCCATGCTGATTTTGAAGGAGTCATTTGTCCTCCTCCGTACCGCTTATTCGCCACTGCTTGATACTTCCCTTTCGAAGGAGGAGACCAGGATTTTCAGTGAGGAATTTTCAAAAAGGAATCTATCCTATCACAACCTGAAAACCAGGAAGTCGGGTCAGTACCGGTTTGCCGATCTGCATCTGGAGTTGCCTGAA
>JAQWAJ010000078.1 GCA_028707745.1 Bacteroidales bacterium
ATAGATATCAGTCTTTTCGGGAGTTCTGAGCAGTTTCAGGTTAAAGAGATTTTCCCCCAGCCGGATATTTTCTGCTGAGGCAGAATCCCAGTCGAGCGGGAAATCCGCAGAAATCCCGATTGTGTTGTTCATCGCGTCGGGATCCAGTCCGAGCATCCCCTCGATGGCTGGCTGGAGCACCATGGTTTCACTCCAGGCCTGGTGGCGGCACACTCCGAAATACTTGTATTCAGTGCCATGCAGCACCTCTTCGATATATCCCAGCGACCAGTGTTTGTACACCAGCAGGTTGCTCATCATTTTGGAGTATCCCAGAACCGGATATCCGGCGGCGTAATCGCCCAGTGAGGCCCAGCCGGTAAACAGCGGCCATACGCTACCGGTGTGGTATCCGCCGGGAGCAAAGAATTTTGCCTTTTCACTCACGATCCGCGTCCCCCAGTCGGTGGTGAAATTGCAGGATGCGATCTGCTCGACGACACTTTTAACTTTCTGATTATCTTCAAATTGCTTCCAGTAAACCGGGACTGCTGTCATCACCGAGGGTTCAACCAGATAGCTGCCATCTTTATACAATCCGTGGTTGAAGAATTGGGTTTTCGGGTTCCAGAAATTTTGATTGAGCTTCTGCAAAACGATCGCCTCTTCCTGCGCATATTTTTGCGCCAGGTCAGTTAACCCGATGTTCTCAGCCATATAGGATGCCTGTTTCAGGGCCTCGGCCCAGCACGAAACCATGTATTGTGTGGTGTGTGTGCCATACAGGTCGCCTCCCTCTTCCCAGCCATGGCCCTGTTGCGTATTTTCAATCAGATGGTCGCCGTCGGTATCCGTGGAATAGCAAAAATCGATGGCCTTTTTGATTGCCGGCCACTCTTTGCGAATCAGGGCGGTGTCGCCTGAATGATGTAAATATTTGCCTGCTAAGACGATATATAACGGAGTGGCATCGGCGGCATCGTAATGGGCAATTCCCGAGGTGGTCAGCTCATGGTAGATTTTCCCGGATATATCCTGATATCTGGAGAAGAGTTCCAGCACCGTCTTTACCCGGTCGAAATCGCCGTAATCCAATACGGCAAAGCTGCTCCAAACGGCATCGCGACCGAAATACCAGGCGTAGCCCGGCCTGCCGTTTACCTTGTGTCCGCCCTTCCAACCGTAATCGGTGGTGGCGTATCCGGCAACCAGCGAACGCCCCACGCCGGGGGTGTTCACGATAAAACGGTCGGTGCCCGCAACGGCCCATTTATATCCGGTGTTAAAATCCGCATCGGGACCGGTGATGCTGAGTTTACCGTTGAAGAGCGATTTTGCGTTGGCAACAGCCGCCAGATACACGCTTTTCGGATCGAGCATCGCGCGTCGATAGGCACTTACTGCCTCCGTAAACCCGGTGGCCGATGTAGCCAGCACCACATCCACCGTTTCTGAAGGTTTCAGGGTAACAGTCATTCCGGCCTTCACGAGAAGACCCTCGCTGGCTGCAGAAATCCGCTTGCCGGCCGGCTGGTTCACCCCGACTACCGTCACAAAGTCGCCGGTCTTATTCCGGATCACCCAACCATTCAGCCCTTCGTCCCAGCCATATCGGATTGATCCCGTGACTTTTTCGGAGTAAGGCCACATAAACCGGAGATTGCTTTTAAACAAAATATTGATCTCAGCGGGCTCATTTCCGGTATATTCATAATGAATCACCGCAGTACCATCGGTGGGATGGCAGCTAATGATTTCTATGAGTATCTGCTTATCTATCTGATAGGTACGGGTAAAAGATTCCGGCCCGATAACGATTTTCGGGGCCAACTGGTTCAGCCTCACCGGTTGCCCGCCGGCAAACTGCACCGAGACTTCATAGTCGCGCATGGCCATGAACGGATGCGCCCAAACCTCATCGATTCCGCCCGATTCCTTGCCCATGATCACCATCCGCTCGCCGGCAATATCCCACATGTTTGTGGCGCCGGCAGGATTGGTCAGGTCGATGGGGTTCGGCGTTACCTCCCATTTTACCGGGGCGCCAAGCTTGCACGCTGCTGAAGAGAACTCTTCGGCCGTCACCTTTCCGGGTTCAAAATCCCAGTAGCGTACCGGGGTTTCAGTATGCTGTCCGCTCAACCAGGCAAACACGTTTGTAGTGAATTTCTCGAGATGGGCCCGGTTGTAATTATCCTGTCCGAAATACTGATAGGCTCCGGCAGCCAGAATTTTTCCCTTGCCGACATTATATTCCGTGATCAGCTTACTGTCCTCATACAGAAATATATATGCCCAATCCACCGCCACCACGTGACCCTGAGGAATACTTGAACCGAAATAACCGATTCTCCTGACTTTAACATCCACTTTCGGAGCATAAGTGTATGCGCCTCCCAGTAGTCCGTCGAATATCGGATGGGTGCGGAACCCGTGCAATCCGAGCTTCCGCCCGTCGCCCTTGTCGAACAGATCTACATAGTTTACCTCCGGGGCACTCTTTTCCACCCCCAGATAAGGCAAAAGCCGCATGGCATCCATCGTAAGATACAAGTTACCACCAGATTCCACATATTTCCGGAGTGCGGCAATAGTCTGTTTCGAGGTGTCGGCAGCCGTGAGAACCGTATCGGTTTTGTGGTACCAGAGAACCGGAAGTTCCTGCGGATTTTTCAGCTTTTTCAGGTCAGCGAAAGTGAGTTCACTCACCTGGCAGTTTTTTTGTGCGAAAGTGAGAGCGGCCTGCTGTTCGCGATTCGAATCGCTGATCAGAAATCCGAGGGAAATGGGCGCGCGCAGCGCGCCCGTACAGCGTTGGGGCGTGCTGCGCACGCCCTTATCAGATACGTTGGCAGAGGCTTCGTCTTTGAGGGCAGATTCCCAGTTGGTGACATACCTCCACCAGTTGTTGAGGTGCCCGTCGGCCGGGTTGATGCCGGTAAAATGGGGGATGTGACTGAACCAGTACGACATCCATCCGATGTGCGTGCATTGCCATTCGGAGCAATCGACGGTACGGGTCATATCTGATTTTATATCCGGATAGGTATTCCAGCCATCGGCACATGAAGTTACCGGGGTTTTATTGATCCAGTCGTAATCCTGGGCGCCGTTCGGCGGGAAATGGATGTTCCCGATGTTGGCTTGTCCCGGGTGCGTCTTTTCATGACGGGTATATTTTTCCCAGTTGTTGGGATCTGCCACATTGTTCTCCCATCGGCCGTACAAGTGCCACATGACCGATTCAAACCGGTGACCGTAACTTTCCATGGCGAGCTCCACATTACGTTCATAATTGAGGCCCATCACCACCAGTAGCTTTTCATTGGCGGTTGTAGTGGTAGGATCGGAGTTAAGCCAGAATCCGGTTTTGCCGCAATAGTTTGATTCCCACATCCCTCCGTAGGGGAACGACCATACCCATACCTCATTGATCTCATCACGGTCGCGCATCTTGTCGAATCCGTAATACTCCACAAACCGCTTGTAATCGAAGTGCGTACCCGACCCTTTCAGCGTTTCCCAGTTGGGTTCCAGCAGCAGTTTCAGCATCTCGTTCATCCCGATCGGGCGGTTGTTATCGTTCCGGTCGGAAAACAGCATGGTGTCGTCGATCACTTTAACTATCTCATAATCAATGGTGCCGTGACAAACTTTTTCCATCATGGCTTCATACTCCTGATTCAGCTTGAACGGATCGTTCCAGGTGAATTTATATCCCGGGGTTTTCACCACTTCATGCATGCGTTTGCCGCCATATTGGGGAAGAACAGGATCTTCGATGACGACTGCTACTTTTACCTTCCGGGGAGCGTCCGCCGGAAGCTGCGCCAGGGCAGAGGGCTTAGAGCAGAGGGCAGAGGGCTTAGAGCAGAGGGCAGAGGGCTTAGAGCAGAGGGCAGAGGGCAAAAGGCATAGGGCAGAAATCAGGAAAAAGAAAGAAGGAAAAGGGATAAAGGAGTGTCTTTTCATGGCTGAAAAATTAAGGTTCTAAAGGTAGGGAAAAGGATTTTCTGTCGAACCGATGTTCTTCGGCAGGCGGGGTGATAATTATTGCGGTTTCGGATTATCTTGCAGGCACGTTAAAACTGAAATAAACATTATCTGAAATCATAATGAAACGGACTTATTTGCTGGCGCTTGCGCTGGGGACAATTCTGGCCGTGACTGACGGGCAGGCACAAGAGAGCAAGGTTATCAAAAAGATGATCGAGATCGGGCAGACGGATAATCAGACCATGAATCATCTGGATGTCCTTTGCAACCGGTTTGGTGGAAGGATACTGGGATCTGACGCTTACGAAAATGCCGCAGACTGGTGTGTTTCTCAATTCAAAAAGTGGGGCATGGAAGCCGGGCTGGATGAAGCCGGTGTGTTGCCGGTTGGGTTCAACCGCGGTCCCTGGTTTGGCCGGTTGCTGAGTGAGAACGGCATGGATCTGCATTTTGCCACCCCATCCTATACCTCTGGTACACATGGTGTTCAGCGTGGGCATGTGCTGATCGAACCCAAATCACAGCGCGAATTCGACAAGATGAAAGGCGCACTTAAAGGAGCCTGGGTACTCATCTCCGGAGAAAACTCAGGTTGGCCGATCGACTATTCGGCCGATGGGGATACCCGTAGAGCCAAAATCATTGCCAAAAACGATTCCATCAATAAGCTCAACTTCGAAATCATGATGGAAAACCGCCGTATCCGCGAAGCCGAAAGAAAATATCAGGAGGCGCTGAAAAAAGATCCGAACACGCCACGGGAAAGTCCGAAAGCAGAAGAGAAAAAACCCTTTCCATTGATCGAAGAACCTGCACTTT
The DNA here is from genome assembly GCA_028707745.1 of Bacteroidales bacterium. Lineage (GTDB taxonomy): Bacteria > Bacteroidota > Bacteroidia > Bacteroidales > UBA12481 > UBA12481. The sequence continues at coordinate 4,795 of JAQWAJ010000078.1, forward strand.
TCTACAAACAGATGCGCGAAGCCGGCATACTGGGCATCATCCAGTCGAGCCCGGTTCCGATCCAGGCACTGTACGACCGCAAGAATATCGACAACATGACTTTCGAAACGTTACCTACGGTTCCCGATATCAAGCTGGAGGACAAGCAGTACGACGTGATTAAAAAGATGGCCGAAGAGCGCCGGTATTTCCAGCTGGAGTTCGATATCCGCAACTATTTCAGGATGGGTCCGGTGAAATACTACAACGTGATCGGAAAAATCAAAGGCACCAAATATCCCGATGAATATGTGATCATGGGCGGTCACCTCGATTGTTTCGATGTGGCATCCGGCGGCGTGGATGACGGATCAGGAGCTACCCCTGCCATGGAGGCTGCACGCCTGATCATGGCAGCCGGTGGAAAACCGGAACGCACCATTCTGGTTTGCTTGTGGGCCGGCGAAGAGTTCGGACTGCTGGGCTCAAAAAGCTGGGTGATGAAGAATAAGGATAAATGGGGTAAAATCTCCAACTATTTCAACCGCGACGGCGGTCCGGAGTGTGCCGTAAGCATTACGGTTCCCGAAGCTATGTATGCCGATTTCGAAAAGGTATGCAAACCGCTTAACAGTATTAATCCCGATTTCCCGTTTACCCTGATCAAACGGACCGATGAACCCAGGCCCCGGCCAACCGGTGCAGGCGGATCTGATCACGCCTATTTTGCCATGAACGGAATACCGACTTTAGGTTTTGGCCTGGCTGATTCCAAAGGATATAATTTCAACTATGGCGAAATCTGGCACACCGAACGTGATATGTTCAACATGAGCATCCCCGAATATCAGAAACATACCGCAGTGGTCACAGCCGTTGTGGTTTACGGATTAGCCAATCTGGATCATATCCTGTCGAGGGAAGGGCTGTTTGCCGAAGAGAAAAAATAATCCGGGAGTTTCTGCAGCAACCGATCCGGATCTGTCTCTACAGGAATTTGTCCAGCCGGTCCATCACATTGGCTAGCGGTGTGGCTATTGCATTAACAAACTGATAGTTACCAGTTCGACTCCCTTTAATTTCGAGCTGTATCGGGCAGGCTTCACTCTGAATGGCCATAATCCTGAACAAGGGTGAACTCAGGTCACTGATTGCGGCAAGTTTCTGAGCCTTTATCACCGATTAGTTAGAGACCGTCATTTTTACCGGTTTGATCAGCCCCTGTTCATCGAAATACATCCGGTCGATGCAGGTTTCCCGTGAATTGCCATCAGTTTCGGTCAATGGCCGGCGATGGTAAACGATATACCACTCGTCCTTGCCAGGAACTTTAATCACTGAATGATGTCCGGCACCGGTGGCAATCTTCGGATCCTGCTGCAGCACCTTGCCGATCCGTTTGAACGGTCCGAATGGCGAATCTGCGATGGCATAAGCCACACAATAATCGGGACCGGTCCAGCCGCCCTCCGACCACATAAAATAGTATTTTCCGTTACGGATAAACATAAACGGTCCCTCCACATAACCTTCAGGAGTGATCTCCCGAAATGTGGTGCTATCACTGAACGGAACAAACCCGGTAAAATCGTTTTTCATTTTGGCGATATTGCAGTGCCTCCATCCACCATAAATCAGGTAATACTGACCATCGGCATCTTTAAAAGCAAACTGGTCGATCGGCTGGGCGCCATTGTAGAACCTGTCGATCAACGGTTTACCCAGATAATCCCTGAACGGTCCCGATGGCTTATCCGCCACGGCCACGCCTATTCCGCCCTTTTGCTGGTCATTCTGAATATCGTTTGCCCCGAAAAAGAAATAGTATTTCCCCTCCTTCTCAATCACCGAAGGGGCCCACATGGCCCGTTTGGCCCACTTTACAGCCACCGTATCCAGCACCTGCGGGTGTTTGGTCCAGGTGACCAGATCGGTCGATGAAAATGCATCGAAAAACACCTGTTTCCCGTATCTGGCCGAGAAGGTCGGATAGATCCAGTAGGTATCGCCGAACACCACGCCCTCAGGATCGGCATACCATCCCGGGAACACCGGATTTTTCGGGGTGGTTGATTTTGATGCATTTTGAGAATAAGAAGTTGTCAATGTGGTAATTAACAATATCGGAAGGAATAGTTTTTTCATGATAATCATTTTCAGCGTATTTGTTGTCCGGCCTCAAAGATCAGAAAAATCCGGTTGTTTTTATTGGCCATTTCCATGAAGGGAAAGCTCCACATACCGTTCGCTGATAAAACGCGGGGTGCAAACCGCCAGAAAGATCAGATCGGCATGACCGGTGTTGGAGATCCGCTGGGGGATACCCGGCGGAATGGTGACGGCATCTCCCGGATGGACTTCGCGTGGCGGATCATCCCCCACCCCCACACTTCCCGATCCTTCGAGAATCAGGTAGCGCTCGACGATTCCCGTGAGGGCATGCCATCGGGTGGTTTCGCCCGGCAGCACCCTGGCGCGCGCCACTGATACCAAAGGATCGGAAGGACTATTCAGCAGCTCGGTGATAAAACAATTCTCTTCGAAAAAATACTCTTTTGGCATTCCTTTGTCGGGTGTCATGGCGGGTACTGTTTTCATCAAAATTGCTGAAAAAAAG
>JAQWAJ010000079.1 GCA_028707745.1 Bacteroidales bacterium
CCGGGGCAAAGAAACGCTGGAAGGAGACCTGCTCCAACCTTCGTTCACCAGAACACTATGAGGCATGTCGTATCTATACCCTCGAAAGCGGTGATGCAGTAAACATCAGCGATGTTGTTGTCTTTATCAAAGGGGTAAAAAGTTGAATTGGACATAGACATTAATTTTTGTATATTTACTTCAAAAAAAGTCATGGAAAAAATAATAATAAATAAGCTTGATTATATCAGAATAAAGCAATGGATCAGTAATGCAAAACAAACTAAGTCTGTTTCAAATGCCGAAGCTGAAAAACTTCTGATCGAACTGGAAAATGCGAAAATAACTGAACCTGAAAAAATTCCATCGAATGTTGTTACAATGAATTCTATTGTTAAGCTAACGTTTTTAAATAATCAAAAACAGGTTTGCTTTCAATTAGTTTATCCTAATGAAGCGAATTTACAAGAAAATAAAATATCGATTTTTTCGCCTGTTGCAACTGCATTGATTGGTTATAGTGTTGGTGATATCATTGAATGGATTGTTCCTGCCGGTTTAACAAAAATCAGAATTGATGAAATCATTTACCAGCCGGAAGCATCCGGAGATTATCATTTATAAAAACGAAAGCGTCTTGTAATGATGAATAAAGGTAATAAAATGATATTGGGGTATATTGCAGGAGGGTTACTGGTTGTTGGATTAATGCCTTCGATAATTTATTTGCTTACCTGGTTAATGGATAAGTTTTTCAGACTGGAGCTTTTTCATAATCTGGTGGTGCAAGAGATTGTAATTGTATTGCTTTTAATAGTGGGGATAATATTTGGAATTTGGTCATTAGTGGCTCAAAATGCCATTGGAGAAGGAGGACCTTTAGAAATTGGCAATATCGAGATAAGTCCGAAAACAGAGCATCTGGTGGTAACCGGACCCTATAAATACACGAGGAATCCGATGTTATTCGGAACGTTTTTAATGTATCTTGCTTTTGCGTTTTTCATAAATTCAGCAACCTCTTTAATATTAGTTTGTGCAATTATTATTTTTATGTTGACCGTTGTTGTAAAAATGGAAGAAAAGAGATTATTAAAGGATTTTGGAAATCAATATGAGGAATACCGGAAAAAGGTATCGAAGTTCATCCCATGGTTTCAGAGGGAAAAGGATATTAAAATGATTTAGCTTTAAGCGACGCAACGGCTCATACATGCAGGCGTTTGGCATCTTTCATGGATGTAAGAACATAAGGAGGTGTTTGTAAAAAAGCAGTTTTGGAATAAAGGAGATATTATAATATGGGAATCGTTATAATTACTCAAGGTTCTCTTGGTGATGTTCGTCCATTTCTGGCAATTGGAATTGCTTTTCGAAAACAAGGCGATGAAGTTACAGTTTGTGCTCCGGAAAATTTCAGAGAATTATTTACTTCCCATGGATTCTCATATCATCCTGTCGGGCTAAATTTCCAGGCTATTCTATCTAACGATGAAGCTGATGAAACAGGGAAAAATCTACGCAAAAAGAATGTTATACAGCTGGTTATTCAAAGTATATCTGACCAGTTTAAACTATTACCATCTGTAGCAAAAGATGCCAAACTAATTATTGGTAATGGGCTGGATTTTGCTGGTCGTTCAGTAGCAGAATATTATAAAATCCCTTATTTCATGATAAGCCCAATGCCATTGGCCTTCAAATCGAAGTACCATTCCCCGATGACAATACCTCTTCAAAATTTGCCATCATGGCTAAACCGCTTGTTTTGGTGGACTGGAGAATTATCAGGCAGATTACTGTTTTGTAAAAAGATAAATCGATATAGACGAGAACTGGGACTCGATGACGTAATCAATTACACCGACTTCATGTCGAAAAATGCCATATTAGCTGCTGATCGTATTTTGGCGCCATTACCGCCAGATTGTAAAAATATCTCTCAAATCGGATTTTTGGATTATGATGAAGGGATTGAGCTTGACGAAAAAATAATTGACTTCATCAATGCTGGCGCACCTCCAATCTATATAGGATTCGGAAGCATGGGCGATCCTTCTTCGGAAAAAACAAAAATAATTTTGCAGAGATTATTGGACGTTAAAGAACTTCGTTTCATTATATCAAAAGGTTGGGCTAACCTGAATATAGAAACCACCAGAACGAATGCTTTATTCATTGATCATGTTCCATTCGCAAAGTTGTTCCCCAAAATGTCAATACTCGTTCATCATGGAGGAGCAGGGACAACGTGTACAGCCGTAAGGGCTGGTATTCCACAAATTATCATTCCTCACGGATTGGATCAGTTCTATTGGGGCAACCGTGTTCGTGCCTTAAAAATCGGAGTCGCACCAATACCCCGAAAAAAACTTACCAGTAAGAAGCTGATAAAAGCTATTTACGAGGTTATTGATAATCAAGAATACAGGGAGAATGCAAAAAGAATAGGAAGCATCGGAAGTAAAGAAAATGGCGTTGAAGAAGCACTACAATACATTAAGAAAAATTATTTTTTTACAGATTTTAGTTTTATGTCTCCTGGTAATTTCCTGTAACAAGGAATCGGACCATAATTCTGATTTGTCGTTAGCTAAAGTGAGTGGATATGTTCAAAAGGGCCCGTACTTAAACGGAACGAATATTACCATTTCCGAATTGTCAACCCAGTTGGACCCTACGGGGAAAATTTTTACCTCTCAGATTATTGACAACCAGGGTACATTTGAAATTACAAATGTTGAACTCGCTTCTCATTATGTTGAGCGTAAAGCCGATGGTTTTTATTTTAATGAAGTAACCAACAAAAATTCCACTTCACAATTAACATTGTTTGCATTGTCGGATTTGTCCGATAAAACCAGTTTAAATGTGAATATTTTGTCAACATTGGAGAAAAATAATCACAATAAAATAGCGGCAAAACTCCATCTCTGCCCCACAAACCGTCTGACCGCCTTAACCTCCACGCTGTTCCAGCCCTTCTTCAGCCTGATAGGAACGGGAGGGCGCATCCAGTAGAACTGTTCATCGGTGTAGGGGAGGAGTTCCTCGGGGCGGCCCCAGGTGTTGAAATGAAAGGCGTAGGCGCCGGGCTCGTTCCATCGGGGTGGTGGCACGTCGATGCCATTGATCCGAAGCTCGCCCTGGTTTTCCCATTCACCGGCTTTGCCGATACCACCGGAAATCCGGTTCGACCGGGCCGGAGTTTCAAAACCGATCCAGGCATGGATGGTAGTATCGGATTTTGCAAACCATCGGGTACGGGCATAGACCACCTGTCCGGCTGCAGGTTTCACTCCGAATTTCCGTGACCACGACTCGAGGTCGATGCTTCCGCCCCAGGCCGGATGCCGGGCCATGCCGGCGGTATCGGTATTCAGCGGCATCGGGGCTGACAGCTGCCATTCCATCGTCGAGGAAGGGAACCAATAGAAGGGTTGGTCAGATAGCAATCTTGTTTTATGGTCCATCATTCGTTGTTCGAACTCGCGGATGAATGCTCCGGCTTCGCTTTCGGGTGAAGGCAGGAGGTTTGGATCACCCTCGAACGGAGCGATGGTGCCGGTCCAGAACCGCTCGGCAAACGGCAGCAATCCGTTCAGGAACCCGTTGTGCGGGGCGATGCGGCTCTTGTCGACCACCCGTACATCGTTCCATAAACACAGGATGCCGCCGAGATGGTGTGGAGAGCGTATCCCGGTATTGTGGAGTATCATCCGGTATGTGAACACCATAGGATCGAAATAATTGAGGTATCCCATATAAGAGTCGAGGAAGTTGTGTGTGGTACTAATCTTCCCGCCCGGTGTCACTCCTGAATCCTGCCATATTTGCCGGATGGTGGCGGGATCACCGGGCAGACCCGGATCCCAGGCGATCACGCGGCGACCGGAGCGGGTCACCAACTCTTCCATAAAATGCATGAATGGTCCGGGGTTTGGGATGTGCACCTCATCGGAGCCAATATGAAACCAGGGGCAATCGCTGGCGGGGATCTCGCTGAAGAACTCCTCGAGACAACTGGCCAGCACCTGCATTCCCTCGGGGGTCTCCATCCTGAAGCCGAAAGCCTTCTCAAAAAAGGCGCTGTGACCGGGCATGTCGATCTCCGGGATCACCGTGATCCCCCGCTCGCGGGCGTATCGAATCACCTCACGGATCTCATCGTATGTATAGAATCGCCCCTCATCCCGACCGGCAATTCCTGTTTTCGGATCGTTCAGCTGCGGGTAAGCCCGGCACTCGATCCTCCAGCCCGGGTGGTCGGTAAGATGCCAGTGGAACATGTTGACTTTATAGTCAGATAAGATATCCAGATATTCTTTAAGCATCGGCAGTTCCATAAAATTCCGGCCGCAATCGAGCATAAACCCCCGCACCGGAAACTCCGGCCAATCCACGATCCTCACATTCGGCAACTGAGTCCCCCTTTCCGTCACCCTCTCCAGCTGCCTCAGCGTCTGCCTCGCCCAGATCACTCCGATATTGTTTTTTGCACGTATCCCGATTTTCCCTCGTCCGATCTCCAGCACATACGCCTCATCAGTCGGTAATTTCAGCGTACTGTCGAGCGTCACGCGGATCTTTTCTTCAACATTTTCAAACCGGAAAATCCTGTCGCTGATTTTCTCCATCCGCCGCGGCGCCGGAATCAGGGATTGCCCCGCCACCATTGACGGTAACAGCATCAGGATCAGAACCCATTTCATTTTCGTCATCATCATACGAAGGTAGTAACAACTTGTCACGTGGTATCCATCCGGCGTACTGCATCTTGACCTACGTTTATGGGCAACGTAACTTGTCGCCCAAAAGAATTTATGAAAAACGATTTTCGACTTCACAAGGTCTTGGCTTTGCGGTCACGAACAACAGAAAATTTCTCCGGAGCATTTCTCACTAAAAAGAAACAGGCCGGTATCTGATTGATCTGCTTCCAGACCGGTGGGGTAAGTAATCCATCACCAAAACCCGACAACCTATATTGTTGAAAAATCGATTAGTCGGTGCATTACGCCGGACGGATACTTTATAACGGGAAAATATTAAGCCATCATCCAATCAGCAATACGCGCATTGAAAACATAATGGTCACATTATTAAAATAGGCTCTTCGCCGTTTTTTGTGGGTAGAAGATTTTCAGAGTAACTTAAGGGCATGAAACAGGAAGATCTTTTTACGATAGCGTTGGGTTTACAAGACCCCTGGTTTGTGGAGAAAGTCGAGTTTGTGGTACAAGCAGACACCTTGATTAATGAACTCCACATACAGGTAAATCATAGGCCAGGTCAGAAATTTACAACAGAGGATGGTAAGGAGTACCCGATATATGACCACGTAGAACGGACCTGGCGACATTTGAACTTTTTTCAGCATGAATGCTACCTTCATGCGCGGGTTCCACGAGTTAAAAACAAGGAAGGGAACACCCTGCAGGTAGATGTTCCCTGGGCAAAACCGGGTAGTAGCTTTACCCTTCTGTTTGAAGCCTTCAGCCTGTTTTTACTGCAAGCCGGCTCCAGTCTGACAAGCGCTGGCGAACTCATGAAAGTGGACTCCCGGGTTATTGGACGCATCGTTAACTATTATGTGGCTGTTGCCCTCTCCAACGAAAAGCTTGAGCCGGTTGAAGCCTTGGGTATTGATGAGACTAGCATTAAGAAGGGGCATAATTACATTACCGTTCTTACTGATCTTGAGCGTAAAAAGGTAGTGGCTGTTAGCCCGGGTAAAGATGGAGTGGCAGTTGGTAAAAGCTTGGAAATCATGAGCAAACGAGGTGCTCAACCCAAGGATGTTAAAAAGGTTGCAATGGATCTTTCGATTGCTTATACCTCTGCAGTAATGGAGAAACTTCCACAAGCTGCTATCATTTACGACCGTTTTCATTTGGAACAACTGTTATCCAAGGCATTGGATACCATACGCAAACAAGAACAAGCCGAAAACCAGATACTTAGAAAAACCAAGTACCTATGGCTCCGGAATAGTGCAAAATTGACTCAGAAACAATCTGATCGAATTCATTATCTGAGTATTACATTTCCGAATTTAGGCAAGGCATACCTACTCAAAGAACAGTTCAAGGAGATCTACAATAACGCTAAACCTTCAGACGCTCTGGTAGCCCTAAAAGAGTGGATACGGTTGGCAAGAAAATCGGAACTTGCTCCACTACAAACCTTTGTAAATACACTGAAAGCTCACTGGTCCGGGATTGTCACCTACTTTCATACGCGCCTTACAAGCGCTTTTGCAGAAAGAACCAATTTAAAGATCCAAGAAATTAAACGTACCGCGAAAGGATACCGGAATCTGAACAACTATATCGCTATGATTTACTTCCATTGCGGCGGACTTAACTTACCTACCCACAATTAATGGTAAAGAACCTTAAAATAACCTCACTAATCGCACGAAACTATGACCAGAATTTTAGGTTTAACAATGAGCTTTTTCCTGTTTTTCACAACGCTGGAAAGCCAGGAGAAGGTAAAGCTTTTTTATAATTCAGGCTGGAAAGTTACAGCAGAGAATAAAGCGTCCTACTACCGTGAATCCGAATATGATTTAAACAGTTTAAAATTGCAGGGGAAAGTCCTCGATTACACTTTATCGGGTAATTTATTAATGGAAGGGAATTACTTGAACGGTAAACGGAATGGGAACTTCATTTTTTATTTTGATAAAGGGAAAATCAGAAGTCAAGGCGCTTACGAAAACAATCAAAGAGTCGGGGAATGGAGATATTATTATCACTCTGGTCAATTAAGGCAAATTGTTTTATTCAAAAACATCGATAATAGTAATGACATTGCGGTTGTTGAATTTTATGACAAAGTAGGTAATCAGCTTATAAAAAATGGGACCGGAAAATGGGTTAACGATTCTATTCAAACCGGCCTATTCGACTTTGCAAGTATAAAAACACTTACCGGTCAGTTTAAAGATAGCTTAAAACAGGGAGAGTGGCAGTTAATTAGAAATTCCGATAAGAAATTGATGCACAGCGAGCGTTTTAAAAAGGGAAAGTTTATCGGGGCAAGGCTTTATAACGACCAACTCAATTATTATGGAACGATATCGAGCGAAATGTTGGATAAAATTCCTGATGAGAATATCGCTAAACTCAGGTGCACTGAGAATTTCGAACTGGACTCAACGGTGTACCCCAAGGACCTGTTAACATCAGATACGGAGACCATTTTCAAATCTGTAACAGGGAAAGAGTTTCAGGTACAGAACAGACAGGCCGGATATAGATACGGAGATGATCAATTATTGGAATTCCTGTCAAATAATATTCGTTATCCGATCGGCGCCATTGAT
>JAQWAJ010000080.1 GCA_028707745.1 Bacteroidales bacterium
TGTGAAAAGAGATCGTTCCGCTTGAACAATGTACCAAAATTTGGTAACTTTGGGAAAAATCGATGAGTCATGAACAGAAATACTTCAATATCATTAGGAAGCTATTTTGACAGTTTTATTCAAAATAGAATATCAGAAGGACGATTCAAAAATGCAAGTGAAGTAGTCAGAGCCGGATTGAGACTTTTGGAAGAGGAGGAAAACAAGGTTATAGCATTAAAAGAAGCCATTCGGGAAGGAATCGACAGCGGAATTGCCCATGATTTCGATCCAAAGTCTCATTTAGAAAAACTAAAAGCTAATAAGAATCTGGATGGCAAAGTTTAAATTAACCAATAAAGCAGTTGATGATTTAGCTCAGATCTGGAACTATACACTTCACAAATGGTCTGAAACCCAGGCAGACAAATATTATCAAATGCTTATCGATAATTTTAACGAAGTTGCCAATAACCCTGATTTAGGGAAAAGTTATTCAGGAGTAATCGAGAATTTATTTGGATTTAAAGTAGGCCGACACATGATCTTTTATCGAAAGATTGAAGATGATGAGATAGAAATCGCAAGAATTCTCCATGAACAAATGGGTTTGAAAAACAGGACAAGAGAGAAATAACTCCATGCCGTAGTGCCTATAAGTAATGGCGGGGTGCTTTACACAATCTTTCTCCCCAGTTCCTCTTTTCTTGACCTGGATATTGGCACCGACGATCCGTCACTCATTTTCAGGTAGCCCCCGTCACGTTTGACCAGCGTTTGAATGTGATTGATGTTCACCAGGTGCGACTGATGGGTACGGATGAAACTGCAGGATTCAAGAGCTGCTTCGAAATCTTTGAGGGTGCGGGAAACGAGAATCTCTCTGTGATTTTCGAGAATGAAACGGGTATAGTTCGATTCGGCCTGACAGCGAATGATCTGGCGTATCGGGATAAAATCGATTTTGTCATCCTGGGGTAGCGCAATGCGCTTATCCTGTTCATGCAGCTTCTGATTGTCGACCAAATTTTTCAATCTTGAATTTTCTTCCTTCAGATTGATGGCATCTATCGCCCGGTCAACACTGTCAATCAGTTTATATATATCGACTGGTTTCAGCAGGTAATCGAGCGCATTAAACTGAAAAGCACGAAAAGCATACTCGTCAAATGCCGTGACAAAAATGATCCCGAAGCGAATGTTCTCCAGCTTTTCAAGCATCGAAAAGATATCACCGCCGGGCATTCTCACATCGAGAAATACCAGGTCCGGATTCAGTGTATTGATCTGGTTAAGAGCTTCATCGTTGGTGGATGCTTCTCCGATGAGCTGAACCTGCGGACAATAGCGGTGGAGCAAACCGGCCAGGTTTTCACGGTTGGCGGTTTCATCATCGACAATCAGGGTGCGGATTTTCACAGGCTGGTATTTTGAATAGGCAGGATAAAGATAACGGTTGCCCCTGAAGAATCCTCGTTGTTCTGAATTTCCACCGACACGTCATCACCATACTGTTCTTTCATCAGCTGGATTCGCTGCCGGGTGAGCTTCCATCCCTGCCCGAGTCCCCCGTTGCCGGTTTTAGTCTCCGGATGGTAGCCCGGACCGTTGTCCTGTACTTTGCAGATCAGATGATTGCCTTCATTGGTAAAGCTGATCTCTATCCGGCCGTCGCTGCCTGATCCGGATATTCCGTGCATCACTGCATTCTCAACGTGAGGCTGGATCAGCAGCGGTGGTACCTCAATGGCAAACTGGTCCAATGTTGGATCTGTCTGAATATTAAATGTAAATGGAAATCGTAACTGCTCCAATTGCAGGTAGTTTCGTATCATATCGATCTCTTCGTTTAGCCCGATTGCCGGCTTCGACGACTGACTCAGAATCGTCCTGACCAAATCGCCGAACTTCGACAGGAACAGGTTGGCCTGCTCGATCTGGTTTTTATTAACCAGATTTTGGATCGAGCTCAGTGCGTTAAACAGAAAATGCGGATTCATTCTCGAACGTACGGCATCCACTTCGAGCTGAGTCATTTTTCGTTTCAGAACCAACTGCTTTTCCTTCCGTTTCAACCGGATACGGATTACCAGTAAAAGTATCAGCGCCAAACCGATAACTCCGCCCAGAGAATACCAGAAAACATTGAGTTTGACGGTTTTGGAAGGGGTAAGCGTGGGGATGAGCTGGGGCCACGAAAGTATGTTTTCGATCATGATCTCATCATAGGAGTCGTAGGGTAGATAGGTAACGAACCTGCCATCCCGGTCAAATAACAGAAGGCCGGAGTTAAAATCCTCCCTGATAATATCAAGGTTATGACCTAATATCCGGGGTTGAATTTCTGAACCCGTACCCGCAATGCGTTTTCCTGATGGGTCCGAATAAACCGAAAGGGCATCAATACCTTTCTGATAATCCTCTTGAGGAATGAATTGTACAATTCTGAAATCAGATGGGCCCAGCTGTTTCAGGTGGTCGATTAGTTTTTGGTAAAAGTCTTTGGTTTTTTCATAGTCGAATGACACAATTACCGGATACCCTGAAAATCCGGTAATCCCCAGCTTGGTTAACAGATTGGGATCATCAATAATCCTTTTGGATTTATAAATTGCCTTGAGCTCAAAGCCAAATGGAGACTCACCGTATTCATTCATAAATGACGAATAGTGCCCCTCTTCACCCAAGCCTTCCAAAGTTTTTAATTCTTCTTTGACCAATGAAGCCAGGCACCAGTAACGGTCCCAGCCCTGAAGAAAAACCTCGGCCGATTTATATACATATTCAGGATTATATCTGTCTAAAATTCCCGTATTCCATTGACAGGCATCTAAATAGGCGAAAATATACTCCTGGTATGCAGATGATTCCGGATACTTAAGTTGTCCAAGAAATTGCCGGTAATATTGAAGAGTATCCTTAAAATGAGAATGGGTTTGGTTGTGAGAATTCTCTATCAGGTTACGTAATTCATATTCCTTTTCCAGGTATTTCAATTCAAAATCCAGCCGTTCGATAAATTTTGGGTCAAGGTCTGAATGGTTGGCGCTGAGAAGCTTTCTGTCATTGCGGATACGCTGTAAAATAGAGTCATCTGGAATTCCATTTTGTCCATTGGTGAATTGAAAAAACTTTTGAAGATATTGGTTTTCCCGAGCATGGCTACCCAAAAACTTAACATCGACTGGTAGATTCAGATTCAAATTCAGGTCGATAGTCATGGTATCTCCGGGCTGGGCATAGAACCAGACTTTATTAGGATTTAAAATGAAATCATAGGGCCGTTCTTCAATCCGATGAATATAAATTTTAAAAAAGCCGTCTTGTTCCATGGGTACAGAAATTCCCGAATGTGATGTATCCTTGTTTGCAATAGGAAATGTGCTGGTACTTTTAAAGGAATTGATTTGCTTTCCAGGCGCTATAAGGTCCATTTGCATCGTTTCACTGTTGCGGGTCTTGAAATTCAGTACCGTCCGGTTTTGGTCCGACTCCTTGAGGAGTTCAATATAGGTTTGTGAATATTCCACATTTTCTTTCCGATAGTCCTTAGCCAAAGTGATGAGCCCATGAACCCAGGTATTTAAAAGCTGCGGAATGTTAACGCTTTGAAAGGATATGGTGTCGAAAATCGCCTTCTCCCGGTTCCAATGAGCTTCTCCCTTTCCCAAATTTATGGGTGAGAAATCTGGTAAAGAGGTGTCATCCCACTTAATTTTGTTCTGGAAAAAGATGATGGACTTGCTAAACTGGATTTTTCCTGTGATTGAATCGGAGTGTTTATCCCAGTAGTGGTGGAATATAAGCGATTGTTTAGCATAGTCCATTTTAATATCCTTGGGTCCTTGCAGAATCCGGTATCGAGCGGGTAGTCCGTCAACTATCTTTTTTTTGTCCACTAGTATTTCATATCGCCTGGCAGGGAAAAATTGCCCGATCAGAATCCGGTAGTATTCTTCAGAATACCTGAAATTCAGCCAGTTGTAGTTAATCTCAGCTTTTGCTGCAATGGATTTATTATCACGGGCACTTTCTGCGACTTCATTTGCAAAACCATAAAACCCGTTGAGCTGGCTGAGTTCACCCTCTTCACTGATCATGAATCTGATCTCTCTGTTCATATCCAGATTCCAGACCGACCTGGCAAGATCCTTGTTTGCATCCAAAACAGAAGTGTAGTAATATTTCGGCGATTTGGCAGTTGAGCCTGTTATGGTACTGATCTCATTCTGTCGGGGTGTCATGGTTAACCAGGCACCTTTAGCAGAAATGCTATCCACTTTAAATTCATAGATATACTGTTCGGTTTTACGCTTATCCTCATTGATGGACTCTGCTTTATATAAGTACTGGATCACCTGTCCCTTCCTGAATTTGTACTTCAGCTGTTGAGCGATACCTGAGCCGGATCCGCAGAGCATCAGCATACCCGCAAGAACCGATACCCGACACCCGAAACCCGAAACCCGAGGCGCGAAACACGAGACGCGAAACCCGATACCCGACACCGGAAACCCGATACCCAATAACTTCTTCATTTTATCCGCCTTTTATTTGGCAGGTTAAAAGTATATCAGGTTAGCTTGGCAACCGGTTGGGAATGAGCAATCGGTAGAGGTGAGTTAGTAATTGGCGCCCCTGCAAGCGGGGACTGTGCCCTTTACAATGAACTAAAAAAAGCCCGCAGCACCAATGGCACTGCGGGCTTTCGATTAAGCTAAAGTCTAAGTTATCCGGGATCGATTATTTCTTCACCGGGGTTGCTGCTTTCTGAGCTGGTTTTTCTGCGGCAGCTTTCTTGGCTGGTTTTTCAGCTGCTGCTTTTTTGGCGGTTGTGGTGGCCGGAGCTGCGGTGGTAGCTGCGGGTTTTGCAGGAGTCGTTTTTACTGTTGTTGCCTGTGTGGTTGTAGCAGGAGTTGATGCTTTAACAGCTGTTTGCTCGGTTTTTACCGGTTTTTTAACTTCCTGTTTTACCTGTGCATTCACTGCCACTGCTCCGAAGATCAAAGCCAAACTGAGAACTAATGCAATTTTTTTCATTTCGTTTGTTATTTAAATTGATTACGGATCAAATGTAAAGGGGCAACTATGAAGGAATGATGAAGAAATCGCCTCCTCAGCTTTCCTTAACATAAATTAACGGAAAGATGACCTTGAATACCGAACCTTCCCCTTCCACCGAAGCAACCTCAGTGGCCAGATGATGATAGTCGGCAATCGCTTTCACGATGGATAAACCTAACCCGAAGCCCTCCGTGACTTCTGGCCGAATCCGCTTGAAACGATCAAAAATAAAGGGAACCTGATCGGCCTTGATGCCAATGCCGGAATCAGAAACCGCAACGGTAAGCCCCTGATTACTCAGATTACTCGTAATCCGCACGTACCCTCCGTCCCGGTTATACTTGATGGCATTACTGACCAGATTGAACATCATAATCTGAATGAGGGATTTGTTGATATCCATAATCCGGAACCGCCGGTCAACCTGATTCTCAAATGAGAGGTTTTTTATAGCTACCCGGTCCTCAATATCGGAACTGATTTCCTCAATCAACTCGAAAACCGTAAAAGTCTCCTTCTTTGGGAACTGATCGTTCTCAATCCTGGATATCAGTAAAAGCGCCTTGATGATCTGCTGTAACCGGTTGATCTGATATTGAATATCAATGACTGCGGGACTTAACTTTTGCGGTAATTGGGGAGAAGTTGCAAAGTTCTCCAGTTTGCTCTGTATCACCGATACCGGGGTCATCAGTTCGTGGGAAACGTTGGCAATGAACTTTTTCTGCGTGGTCAGACTGGTGGAGACCTTCCGCATTAATCCGTTAATCACATTATTCAGATAAGCGAAATCGGTTGTGGTGGTTTTTATCTCTGAATACACAAATGATTCCGGATTGGTTGTGGTCCTGAGTTTGGGAATAATGACTTGATTAAGAGGTTTTAACATCTTTTTGTTGATCCAGATATCAAGCAGAATAGTCATGATCAGGACCAAAATAATAGTTCCGATGGAGATCCGCTGAATAGCCTGTCTGAATCCCGAGATAAACTGAATGTTTCGTCCAATCTCGAGTCGGTATGTTTGATTATCGATCTGAAAATCATAGGTTAAAATCCGGTAATTGAATTCTTCCCCTTCGATTTCGCGCATCACGGTGGAGAATACCGGTTTCCCGGGAGTGACGCCGGATGTCAGGTTCAGACTGATGTACTCCTCCTTCAGCATATTGTAGCTGGCATAGGCGCTGTCCTGTTCCTCCTTCAGAAATGACCGGATTCCGATCCGGTTAACGATTGCCAGGGTCTTGTCTTTCATCTTGCCGAGATCGTTGTCAGTTTCATGGGTTGCAATGGTACCGAACAACTGTTCTAAAACAACCAGAAAAACCAGGAAAATAGCAATCTTGGATATGGCACCGATAATGGCCAGTTTAAGTTCGAGCTTCATTCGGGTGATGTTAGTCGCACAAAATTGCGAAATTTGGGACTGATTTAAAGAATAATTAATTTCCACCTGTATCATGCATGTTCTGATTGTTGAAGATGAAAAGCAACTATCGGATGAGATCAAAAAATACCTGGAACGGGAAGGATTTTCCTGTGAAGAGGCTTATACCGGGCATGTTGCATCTGACAAGCTATGGTCCAACTCTTATGACCTTATACTGCTTGATCTGGGTTTGCCGGATTATGACGGGATCGACCTGCTGAAAGAGATCGTCAAATCAAAGAAAGAGAGTCCGGTTATTATCCTCTCAGCCCGAAGTTCTCTCGACGATAAGATCAAAGGATTGGACCTGGGAGCCGATGATTATCTGCCCAAACCCTTTTCGCTGCTCGAACTGAAATCACGAATAATGGCCGTCATCAGGCGGCAGCATGGTTTCAGGGAAAACCTGATCCGCATTAATGACCTGGATATCGATTTAGATAAACGGGTGGTTCTTTGCAAGGGACAACAGTTACTCCTGACCCGCAAAGAGTATGATATCCTGATATTTATCGTGCTGAACAAGGACCGTGTGGTGACCCGGCTGCAAATATCGGAACATATCTGGGGTGATATCATCGAGGAAAATTACAACTCCAATTATATCGATGTGCATATCAAGAATTTACGAAAGAAGATTGCCGACCTTTCAGGCTCCGATTATTTAGAAACCGTTCGTGGGGTAGGGTTCAGGTTTAACTCAGAGGGCTAAGGGCATAGGGCTAAGGGCATAGGGCTAAGGGCATAGGGCAGAGGGCATAGGGCAGAGGGCATAGGGCAGAGGGCATAGGGCAAAGAGCATAGGGCAGAGGGCATAGGTTCGGTCACTTTCGGCC
>JAQWAJ010000081.1 GCA_028707745.1 Bacteroidales bacterium
CTAAGAGTTTGGTTTAGCGTATATTAGTCTCGAAATTTTTTGTTTGTTATGGTACGAAAACTAGTGATTACTGGTCTGGCATTACTATTTGTTTTGCCATTGACAGCACAGGAGTTGAAAACTCTAAAACTCAGGACGAACAAAGGCCTGGAAGTTAGTGGTTTTCAGGATAACTCCGGAAAAATCCATGACTCCTCGCTACCGCTGATCAGCTTCAGATTAGGAGAAGTGCTTGTGGATACCCGGCAGATGGCCGTGGTGGCAACTGGTGACTCAACAGTTGCCAGGCTCGACGACCGGATTGAAATGATCTTTAAAAGTGAATCCGGATTTGCACCAGGCTGGAAAGGAACGGTGAAAATCAGAAACCTGGCTAAAAAGGATACCCTTGAAATCTGGAACGTAGTGCCTTTTGGCGAAGCTCCTGACAAAGTGTATATCACCGGTTTCGGAAGGCACAGTCTCTCCCGCACCCATCTTTCGCGCCCGGGCATGAAACCCGTCAACGTTATTGTTCCCGATAATGCCTGGAATCTTGGATTTTCTGAATCTGTTCTTTCAACTATTCAGATAGCCGCATTGTCGAGAAGAACCTCTTCAGAAAAGGCAAAGTCTGCGCGGTTCGAAACTAACCTTTATCCCGGTGGTTCAGTGACTTACGCGTTGTATGCAGATACATACACCGGCGCATGGCAGGAGGGACTGCGCCTGATGTTCCAGAAGCGAATGCTATACGATTTAGATAAATTTGACAATACGCTGTATGATCGGGAAGATCTGAAATGGATCCGCCATACCTATGCTTCTCACCTGATCTACGCGTGGGATCATCAGTACTGGGACAGTAAGGAATTGAAAAACAATCTTCAGCCTTTTCTCGATCGTGGGAAAAAGTGGTACGGAGGGGATGATTTCATCGGAATTTGGCCAACCTGGCCGTCACTTGGGCTTGATCAGCGCAACCAGTGGGATCTTTTCAGAGATTTGCCGGGAGGATTGAAAGGGCTCAGCCAGACAGCGGATCTGTGCCGCGCAAATGGCTCCCGCTTTTTTATTTGCTATAACCCATGGGATGAGGATACCCGCTCTGAAAGCCACTACACCGGTATGGCTGCACTGATCAAAGAGGTTGGAGCAGATGGAGTGGTGCTCGATACCAAGGGAAGTTCCTCCGTTGAATTGCAGCATGCTGCTGACAGCGTGCGCAAAGGAGTCATCATGTACAGCGAAGGTATGGCTGTTCCCAAAGATATGCCGGGAATCGTATCCGGCAGGGTGCATAATGCCCTGTATTATCCACCGATGCTGAATCTGAACAAGTTGATCAAACCGGATTTCGCCATTTTCAGAGTAGCGGAACTGGCTTTTGAACCCATCAGGCGTGAATATGCAACCTCTTTCTTTAACGGATATGGTACGGAACTGAATATTTTCAAACCGGGTCGCCCCGACTGGATTGAAGCCGATTATCGATTTTTTGGCCAGACGCTCAGAATATTGCGTGAGAATACCACGAATTTCACGGATTATAATTTTGTTCCCCTGATTCCGACTCTCCGTGATCAAATTTTTGTGAACTGCTGGCCAGGCAACGATAAACTGGTTTACACCATTTTTAGCCTGATACCGGAAGGTTTTGACGGAGCGCTTTTTGAAGCCCCGCTGAATGAAAATCATCATTGGGTGGATGTTTGGGAACACCGCGAGATTAAACCCGAAACTATTGGCGGTAAAACATGCATACCGGTAAGAACAGATGCATTCCACCAGTCGTGGCTCGGAACCAACAACGAGGGAGCCGTTAGCGCTGTCGTTCTTTTTCCTTCGATCCTGAAGGTGAATCTGAATATCGATCAACTCACCCTCTCCGCTTCTACTGGAGATAAGATCAGAATCTGGGCCGGAGATCCTGATTACGAGAAAAAACCGGCTCTTTTTGATAACCGGGAAAGAACGATTCGACTGGGTGACTATTTCGGACGTTTTGAAGGGGATTTTATTATCCAGCTATTCCGGAATGATGAAATCCTGGATGAACGTATTGTAACGATTAAACCGGGCTCGGCAAGGCTAGTCAGCCAATCGGAACCAACTGACCGGGCATCGAAAGCTCCGCAAGGGATGGTTGTGATTCCCAAGGGCTCATTTACCTGGAAAACAACCCATGGGGATGATTTTATCGGTTATCCGGATTTGCCTGTCAGTGGACCGGTTCAGGTAAATGGATTCTATATGGATAAGTATCCGGTGACCAATAGACAATATCAGGAGTTTATTCTGACTTCCGGTTATCAGCCGGCTGATACCATTAATTATCTGAAAAATTGGGTTCATGGAAAACCGGCAAAAGGAACAGAAAAGTATCCGGTAGTTTATGTGAGTTATGAGGATGCGAAAGCTTATGCCAAATGGGCAGGTAAGCGATTACCGACAGAGATGGAATGGCAGTATGCGGCTCAGACTTCTGATCTACGCCCATGGCCATGGGGTGAAGGAAAGGGCGTTACACGTGAAACGGAGACAATTACCAATACATTAACCGTGAGCCGGCTGAAGGGAATCGATTCTAAATATTGCAATACCGGCATCGGAAAGATGGAACCGGTTGGCAGACATCCAAAGGGAATCAATCCATTCGGACTGGAAGACCTGGTTGGATCTGTTTGGCAACTGACCAATGATGAGTACGATGATGGCACCGTTTATTATGTCATCATGAAGGGAGGTAGTTATTTTAACCCGAGTTCAAGTTGGTGGTATGTTCAGGGAGGTCCCCGTGAACTGCATTACCGTCAGATGCTTTTGAGGGTATCGAGGGGGTTTGAACGCAATTCCACGGTGGGATTCCGTTGTATTAAAGATTGGTAGAAACGGATTGCAATCTTTATACAGGTTTATTTGCTATAGGTATGCAAATAAAAAGCCGCCCGGATCACCGGGCGGCTTTTTATTGTTGATCCTCTGAAATTAATCTTTATATAAGACACGACCGTTAGGGCCACCTGCTTCTAAGATTTGCATTTCCTGAAGCTGAGTGAAAATACCTTCGGCAACAGTGTCATCCTCAAGGGTTTCTCGTTTGATGAAGTCAATCAGTTTGTTCTCAAACTTTGGCCTGGCAACTTTTTTAAGTGCGAATAATTTGCTTAATACAGTTGACAGGTTGGTGTCGGAAGAGGTAAACAGGTTGAGCTTTTCCTGTACCATTTCAGGAGTGATTTCTTTATCAACCCTTTCTTTCCTGGGTTTTGATTCTTTTACAACCTTGACCTTTTTAGCTTTCTTTTCTTTTTTAGCTGGTTTTTCAGCTTTCTTCTTTGGGGCTTTTTTTTGTTCCGGAGCAACTGCTTCTGCTACTTCCTGAACTTTAGCCGGACGACCCCGTTTTTTCTTCGGAGCTTCAACTACTTCTGCAACAGGTTCTGCCTGAGCTTTTTTCGGGCGACCCCTTTTGCCTGATT
This sequence comes from Bacteroidales bacterium, assembly GCA_028707745.1. Classification (GTDB taxonomy): domain Bacteria; phylum Bacteroidota; class Bacteroidia; order Bacteroidales; family UBA12481; genus UBA12481. The sequence goes on from JAQWAJ010000081.1 coordinate 3,462, forward strand.
TAACAGTTGCCTCTACGTTTTCAGCAACTGGTTTTTCCTTTTTCGGACGTCCGCGTTTACCGGTCTTGACAGCCGGAGTACCTTCTGCAACTGCCTTTTTAGGCCTGCCGCGGCGACCGGTGCCTTTTGTTTTAGCAGCTTTTGGTTTGTCCGATTCCGGGGAAATCATCTCCACTGGAATACCTTGATTTCTTAGGAAAATAGTTGTTTTTTCCAATTTAGAGGATTTGGAAACGATATAGAAATCGATTTCTTCTTCCGGATTCACTAATGTGCCAATAGTCAGAACAATGTGATGTGAAAGATCAGCAGCGTCCATATCTGCAGTATCGATCCAGATAAGATTATTACCATATTTCGGTAATTGCATGATTAAATCTTTAGGAATACGGACGTTAGTGGTATCCGCATACACATAAACAAGATAATCCTCCTCCTGGTTCAGGATCCGGTCTTTAATTAACTTAAAGTCCTTGCTCTCAGTGAAAAATATTGAAGTTGCCATGTCTAGATTGATTAATTTTCCCTTATTATTAATATAATATTTGCAAAGTTCGAAAAAAAACAACAATAATAGTATCAATTTATTTTATTTTTGATCCAAATGCCTGAAATCAATAATTATTATTCCAATAATATGAATACTACATCAAGGCGATCTGCAATTTTGAAATTCGGTGCATTGATCGCGGGCGCCGGAACTGTACCAGATCTTATTGGTAAAGAGTTGGATGATGTGCGTATTTTACCTGGATATGCGGGTAACACCAGCCCGGTTTCGCGGCCGTTAACAGCCATTGTAATTGGAGCTGGAAACCGTGGAAATGTTTATGCCGGCTATGCTTTAAAATACCCTGATGAACTAAAGATTGTGGGAGTGGCAGAACCTATTGAGCATAAGAATGAACGATTTGCAAAGGCACACGGAATTCCTGATGAAAACCGGTTTCCGAGCTGGGAATATGTCTTTCAGCGTCCGAAGTTTGCTGATGCGGTAATCATTACAACACCGGATAATTTGCATTATGGCCCTGCCATGAAGGCGCTTCCACTGGGATACAATATGATTTTGGAGAAAGTGGTTGCACAATCCTGGAAAGAATGCAATGACATTCTGCAAGCTGCAGTAAAATTCAACTCCATTGTTGCGGTATGCCATGTTCTCCGGTATACAGCCTATTTCAGGAAATTGAAAGAGCTGGTGTCAACCGGATTTTTTGGGGATATCCTAAGCGTTCAGCACATGGAACCTGTCGGGCATATCCACATGTCACACTCTTTTGTCAGGGGTCCATGGCGCAATTCAAAAGAATCCAACCCGATGATTCTTTCGAAATCCTGTCATGATACCGATATTCTCCGCTGGCTCATCGATAAGCCATGCAAAAAAGTATCTTCATTCGGGGAGTTGTCCCTGTTCAGAAAGGAAAACGCACCCGCGGGCAGCCCGCTTCGCTGCACTGACGGCTGCCCCGTTGAAGCTCATTGCCCTTACAGCGCATTGAAAGTTTATCAAAAAAACAGGTGGTACCTCGGCCATCTGAACCTGGTCAATGAAACAGATGAGGAGATTCTGGAGAAGCTTAAAACTACCCGATACGGAATTTGTGTTTACAAAATGGATAATGATGTGGTTGATCACCAGATCTGTAATTTCGAGTTTGAAGGTGGAATAACTGCTGCCTTTTCCATGGAAGCAATGACCCCTTATGGAGGACGTCGTACCCGGATCATGGGAACCAAAGGACACACGGTCGGTGATGAAAGTGACCTCGAATGCTTTAATCTTGAAACCGGTGAATCGTTGAAATGGAACGTCAACCAGGCGGAAATTACATCGGGCCACGGTGGTGGTGATTATGGACTGGTTCATGACTTTGTGAGGGCTTCCCTGAACCATGATCCTTCCTTACTGACATCAACGGTACAGGCATCGATGGAATCACACCTGATGGGGTTCATGGCTGAAAAAAGCCGCCTGGCCGATGGCAAGTCAATGGATATTAAAATGTGACATGGCAATCCGTTGCAATTTGCCTGATTCCTGCTGATTTTTCCTAATTTTGCAGGCAAATAGCAATGCAATGATCCTTTTTTATCAGTCATCCCGGGAGATATACGCAGTAGGCGTCAATAGCCCTTTATCATCAGAAAATCTGGAAAAACTCTACTGGTTGTTCGGTAAAGCAAACCGTTTGGAAGCACAGCGTCTCGACGGTTTTTTTGTGGGACCGAGAAAGGAAATGGTTACCCCATGGTCTACAAATGCCGTCGAAATAACCATGAACATGGGTATCCCGGGAATTGAAAGGATCGAGGTGTTTCAGGCAGTTGAGGCTGACCATTCGCATTATGATCCGATGCTTCAGGCCCTCTATCTTAAACTGGATCAGGAAATTTTCACCATTCAACATCAGCCCGATCCAATCAGAAATATCACTGATATCAGCGCCTATAGTGTTCAGGAAGGGCTAGCACTCAGCCAGGAAGAGGTCCAGTACCTCGAAGAGCTGGCTGACAGGCTGGGTCGCCCGCTTACTGATTCTGAGGTGTTCGGATTCTCACAGGTTAACTCTGAACATTGCCGCCATAAAATTTTCAACGGACAGTTTATCATCGATGGCAAACCCATGCCTGAAACACTGTTCGCCCTGATCAAGAAAACATCAAAAATAAATCCGAACCGCATCGTATCAGCCTATCATGACAATGTGGCCTTTGTCGTAGGTCCTGATATTGAGCAATTTGCACCTGCATCTCAGGATAAATCAGACCTGTTTGGTATCAGTGACATCAGTTCCGTGATTTCACTGAAGGCTGAAACGCATAATTTTCCGACCACCGTTGAACCCTTCAACGGTGCTGCAACTGGTTCAGGTGGTGAAATCCGCGACCGTATGGCCGGTGGCAAGGCTAGTCTCCCGCTGATCGGTACGGCTGTGTATATGACCTCTTATCCGAGAATCGGAAAGGACCGGGACTGGGAATTTCATCAGAAAGAAAGAAAATGGTTATATCAGACTCCAGAGGATATCCTGATCAAAGCTTCCAATGGCGCCAGCGATTTTGGAAATAAATTCGGGCAACCTTTGCTTTGCGGGAGTTTGCTGACTTTTGAGCACGCCGAGAATCAGAACAGTTACGGCTATGATAAGGTAATTATGCAAGCCGGTGGAGTGGGTTTCGGCAATGCCGGAGATGCCAAAAAAGATACCCCCGAACCCGGCGATATCATCATCGTGCTGGGTGGTGATAATTATCGCATCGGAATGGGTGGAGGAGCGGTTTCGTCGGTGGCAACCGGGGAATATGCCAATAAAATTGAACTCAATGCTGTTCAGCGTTCCAACCCCGAAATGCAGAAACGTGTTTTTAATGCCATCCGTGCTTTTGCCGAATCCGGGAAAAACCCGATCCGCTCCATTCATGATCATGGCGCTGGTGGCCATTTGAACTGCCTGTCGGAACTGATCGATCAGGTTGGCGGCGAAATATATCTCGATAAACTTCCGGTTGGCGACCCAACCTTGTCAGCCAGGGAAATTATTGGTAATGAATCGCAGGAAAGAATGGGATTGGTTTTGGCACCAAATGATGTGGAAAGTCTCCGTATGGTGGCTTCCCGCGAAAGGGCACCGATGTACGAGGTCGGGAAGATCACCGGCGATCACCGGTTGCTTTTTGTCGACCGCAAAACGAATGAAAAACCGATTGACCTTGCTCTGGATGATTTCTTCGGAAACCCGCCTAAAACCGTGCTGACCGACGATACAACCGATCAAAGGTTTGAACCACTTCAATATGATTCTGCGAAATTTAAAGAGTATCTCGAAAAGGTTATT
>JAQWAJ010000082.1 GCA_028707745.1 Bacteroidales bacterium
TGATCAAACTGATCGAGGATTATAATCTTTACTTGCTGGATACCATGCACCCGATCCTGGAACCCATGAAGTCAATTGCGAGCGGACGGTCGATTCCAAATCACGTAAAAAAGGCTGCATCCCCCGAACCCAGGATTTACCGGCGGAACAGAATCGAATATTGCGTGGTGCAACCGGGTGACAATGTGAAAAAACTGACCGAACAGTACTCCATGTTTAAAAGGGAGATCCGAAGGTTCAACGAAATGGGTAAGGATGAAGAGGTAACGGCCGGACAGGAGATTTATCTTCAGCCCAAACGCAAGAAAGCTGAGTCGGGGTACACCACGCACACGGTGGAAGCAGGCGAAAACATGCACAGCATCTCACAGATTTACGGGATCAAGCTGAAATGGCTCTATAAACGTAACCGCATGGAAATGGGAACTGAGCCGAAGGTAGGGCAGGTCGTGTGGCTGAGAGGTAAGAAGCCTGCAAAGAAATGATTATCCCGCACTAAGAATTTGCTCGCGGAAACCACGCAGAAACTCGGCAATGATCATTGCTTTTTTTCCGGCTTGCTGGAGTTTCTTTACCCTGAGTGAACCTGATCCGGTTTGGATCCATAATTTGTTCGGTTTTTCAAACAATACCTCGCCCGGAAATCCCCACTGAGCGTTAGGATCTATTTCGGTTTCAAGAATCTTCATGCCGAAACTGTATCCCGAATCGGTCAGAAACTGAGTCCATGCACCGGGAACCGGAGATAATCCACGTACCTGATTGTGAATTTTGTGCGCCGGGTCGTGCCAGTTGATATGTCCGTCTTCACGACTGATTTTGGGAGCCGTTTTGAGCAATATGCCCGGTTTTATGATCTCAGTTTGGGGTATAGCCTTGATTGTTCCTTCGGATATCTCATGAATGGTTTCCAGCAAGAGGCCGGCTCCGAGAGTCATCAGCGTGTCATGCAATTCGCCGGCAAGCGTGTCATCAGTAAGCGGCACCCGGGCTTGCTTAAGAATATTTCCGGTATCGATCTCTTTTTCGATGAAAAAAGTGGTAACGCCGGTTTCTGAATCTCCGTTGATTAAAACCCGGTTGATCGGGGCGGCGCCTCTGTATTGGGGTAACAATGATGCATGAAGGTTTATGGTACCCAAACGGGGCATCGACCAGACTACCTCCGGCAGCATCCTGAAAGCCACAACCACAAAAAGCTCCCCGTTGAGAGCCTGAAGATCTTCCAGAAAATAGTCTTCTTTCAAACTGTCAGGCTGTAAAACCGTCAGTCCTTTGTCATCAGCATATCTTTTAACCGGTGATAAAGTCAACTGAAGGCCACGACCCGCAGGCTTATCGGGAACAGTAACCACCCCGGCAACCGGATATCCTGCCTTGTACAAAGCATCCAGCGATGGAACCGCAAATTCAGGCGTTCCCATAAATACAATGCGGGGCAGTTTATCTTTCATCTTGATGTCAGGTTAGTTCAGGATCAGGTAAATCGAGGTGTAAATGTAAGAAATGCCCCATCTTATCCCGCTTGGTTTGCAAATAGAATGCGTTATAGGGGTTGGGCTGAATCTCCAGAGGAACATTTTCAATAATCTGTATTCCATATCCTTCGAGCCCGGCTCTTTTCTTGGGATTATTGGTGATCAGTCTGATCTTTTTGATACCCAGGTCGCGGAGAATCTGGGCGCCTACGCCATAATCCCGTTCATCTTCGGCAAATCCGAGATTAATATTGGCCTCAACCGTATCCTGGCCCTCTTCCTGAAGCTTATAGGCCTTGATCTTGTTGAACAAACCGATACCCCGGCCCTCCTGGTTCATATAGATCAGGGCTCCTTTCCCTTCGCGGTTGATCATCTCCATCGCCGTATGCAGCTGCGAACCGCAATCACAGCGATAAGAAGCAAATACATCACCTGTCATACAGGATGAATGTACCCTCACCAGCACCGACTCATCGTCGGTCCAGCTTCCCTTGATCAGCGCAATGTGCTCCTGACCGTTTGATTTCTGACGATAAGGGATCAGATCGAAATCACCGTATTTAGTGGGTAAATTCACCTGTACGCCCCGTTCGATCAGACTTTCCTGTTTCAAGCGGTAGGCAATCAAATCTTTAACGCTGATGATCTTCAAACCGAACTCATCGGCAACCTTTAAAAGCTCGGGTAACCGTGCCATAGTGCCGTCATCATTCATGATCTCGACCAAAACACCGCCAGGCCTTAATCCGGCCAGTCGCGTCAGATCAACGGCAGCTTCGGTGTGACCGGCCCGCCTGAGTACCCCTTTTTCACGGCCGATCAACGGGAAAATGTGCCCGGGCCTACCCAGATCTTCCGGTTTTGTGCGTGGATCCACCAGCGCGTTAACCGTTTTCGCCCGGTCCTGCGCCGATATACCTGACGTGCATCCTTGCCCGAGCAAATCTATGGACACGGTAAAAGCAGTTTCATGAAACGAGGTGTTGTTTCCCACCATTGGAGGCAAATCAAGCTCCTGGCACCGTTCCTTTGGCAGCGGGGTGCAGATCAGCCCCCTGCCGTAACGGGCCATGAAATTGATAGTCTTCGCGGTGGTTAGTTGTGCAGATGCTACAAAATCGCCTTCATTCTCGCGATCCTCATCATCGACAACTATGATAATCTCACCTTTCCTGATCGACTCGATGGCATCTTCAATACGATCGAGTTTTTTATTGATGACGTTTGGTTGGTTGCCAGACATTGGTTTTTACCCCTTTTAGATATCGCACCAGTCCTATGCTGAGCGCGAGATTCATCCCGAAAAAATGTGTGATGAATCTCAAAATTTTAATGTGCAAATTTAACTTTTTAAACAGATAATCGAGAGCCGGCATGAGTAAAACCCCAAGGTAAACAAATAACAATGCCCGGTAAAAAACCGAAGGGACCGCAAGATATCCCAGCGCCAGCAATGCAAGGAGCAGAAATGCCGGTCCCAGCCACCGCAATACCTTATGACTGAGGAAACAAAATGCAAGAGCAGGCTTCGACGGCCACAATAGTTTTCTGAAGCGCTTGAGATTTTGAAAGTTGCCGGTGGCGATCCGGATCTTACGTTTCAATTCAATGGATAATTCGTTGGAAACATCTTCATAAACCCGCGCTTCAGGATTGTTTACGGCTTTATAGCCCGATTCCAAAACCTTCATGTTGAGATAAAAATCGTCGACCAGAAAATTGTCCGGCACCGGATCAAACAACTCCCTGCGGATCGCAAAACAACCCCCGAATGGCCCCATCATTACCCCCCACAGCCTGCTTTCCAGATATTTTATGCTCACTTCACGCGAGATATAGGCTTTCTCCTGAAAGGAGATCCCCTCACGCTTCATACCCAAGTTAATCATTTGTGTATCAACCAATCCAATCGAGCGGTCAACAAAAGGAGCCGCTATGCGGGACAGAGTTTCTTCATCAAAAATGACATTCGCATCGGTGAGAACCAGGATCTCTCCACAGGCTTCTTTAACCAGTTTGTTGATTACACCGGGCTTCCCCTGACGGATGTCAAATTTGAAAAACCTCAATGAGGCAAACTCCCCGGCAAGGCGGCCGATGATCTCCGCTGTGCTGTCAGTGGAATTGTCTGATCCGATCAGAATTTCAAACCGGTCCGCCGGATACCGGGTGTGATACACCGATCGGATCTTCTCTTCAATCACATCTTCTTCATTGTAGGCCGATAACAGAATGCTTATCATGGGTTCATTGCCTGGATGATCGGGATAGGCCGGCCTTTGTTTATGCAGGGCGCCAATGATCCGTAAAATGACCGGAAACAGCACATAGCTGTGAAAAACAGCAACGACACAAATCCAGAATAATATGTTAGCTGCGAGTATCAATAGTTTTTAAAAATTCAACCAGACGATTGGTTAACAGTTTGTTATCGAAATTGTTTTTGATAAACAACATGGCATTGGTTCCGGTTTCACGGCGTAAACCTGCGTTTTGTGCCAGTGTAATGATCAGATTGGCAAACTCTTCGGGCTGATCGGCGATGAACGTCTCTTTTTTGTTCTTAACGGGTATGCCTTCGGCGCCAATTGTAGTAGTTACCGTTGCTTTTCCGGCCGACAGGTAATCGAGCAGTTTGATTCTCATGCCACTGCCCGAGAATAGCGGCACAATGAATATCGTATGTTCGCGGATAAATGCCCCGGCATCTGCAACTTCACCATGAAAAACCACTCCCGGTGCCGATACTCCGGCAGCAAATAATCCGGGTGCATTGCGGCCGGCCAGGTGGAATTCGATTCCGGGTATTTCGCGCCTGACGATTGGCCACACCTGCCGGATAAACCAAAGAATTCCTTGCTGATTGGGCAGCCAGTCGAGAGCGCCAAGATGGGCAACTGTAACATCCCGGTATATCGGGTCATCCATGGACTGTTCTGTCAGGTCCTTACCGGTTGGCATCACATGGCAGGGCCTGGTGTTTCCAAATTCCCTGAAATGCTCAGCATCTCTCTCCGTGATGGGTACAAGGGCATCGTACCGGTTGACCAGCGACAGCTCAAAGCGTCGTATCCGGCGTGCCAGTATCGACAGATAAAGTCGTTTAATCCCTTTGGATGATTTTGCCGTTCGTGCCCATATCTCATGCTCGATATTGTGAGCGCGGAGTACCACCGGAGTGTCGGTATGAGAGCGTATGTCGTTAAGATAGAGCCCGGTATACAGGTTTTCGAGAATAATGAAATCAAATTTGTTTTCTGATAACAGACTCAGAAGTTTCAGCCGGAAATCGTTGGATCTGAACCGCACGGCATTATAGGGCAGTTTGGAAAACAACAGGTTCGAAATGAGCTTTTTCAGCCGGATCTGTGTATTCACGGGAACGATCTCCCATTGGATTTTTTCCTTCGGCCGCAAGCTGGGATCTTCAGGATCGACAAAGTGTTTTGGCGTATTCATAGCCAGTACCACAACATCATGCCCGGCCTTCGTGAGTTCTCTGGCAAGGGTCAGGCTGGCGATGGCACCGCCGTCACGGGGAGGGAAGGGAACTTTATTGGTGACCTGAAGAATCTTCATTTTCGGCAATCGGGTTTCGCTTGCCAAATCTAAGGATTTTCTTGATGAGTAGGGTATACGTGTCGGTTGAGAGGATGACCGAGTCACGGGTGGATTTGATGGTCAGATAAACTCCGACGGACAGCAGCACAAAGGTGGGGCCCCACATACCGAGCCATACCGGAGTGACACCGGTTTTGGCATATTTTTCACCCGCCATGGAAATGATGTAATAAAAGATAAAAAACAGGGTCGACACCACAACCGGGGTGCCTAATCCACCTTTACGAATAATGGCTCCAAGCGAGGCTCCGATCAGGCAAAAAATCAGACAGGCCAGCGACTGCGTCAACTTACGGTGCCATTCGATTTCATACTTGGATATCCAGGTTTCATCTCCTTTGCGTTGGTCCATAGAGGCTTTGATCATCGTTGATACCACCCTGGCCTGACTCATGGCTTCTTTCAGAACATTTTCGCGTTTGGCCAGAGGCAGCGAATCATAAACCTGATCCAGGTCGATGCGCAGGGTTGCCAGTTTCTGCTGATGGTCGCTCAAAGGGGTCAGCGTATCTTTCTTGTCGGCAAATCTGAAATAATGAACCTGAAGGATGTCGCGGGTTACCTTTTCACGTTTCTTGTTCATGGTAATCTTGAAATTTGAAACGTATGCCGATAACTCATGCATGTTTTTCCGCCTGAAATGGTCCTTTAACACGTCCTTTTCGGTACGGTCAAGTTCATTGGAAGGCAGGGTAAACAGAAATTGTTGCATACCGAACTTGTCGCGCCTGAATGGCCTGGTCTTCTTCAACCGTCCGGTATTATCCAGCTGCTCTGCATAGTTGTATCCATTATAGAGGGTCAGCATGAGGTTGCGCTTGTCCTCGGTGATGACCATGAGCCCTGAATCGGCCACTGTTACCGACAGATTGCCCATTTTTTTGGTGTGATCATAGATCATCAGGTCATACAACATGCGGCTGTCTTTGTCTTTTCCCCCGATTTTCAGGCTATATCCTTCCAGCTCGTTATAGAATTGCCCTTCCTTAATGTCGAATTCGGGACGTTGTGCCCTGATGTCCGACAGAAGGTTGAAAAATCTCATATTGGTTTTCGGGATGACAAAGTTGGAGAAGGCAAAAGCCCCGAGTGAAATGACCACTACAAGCGCTATCAGGGGGGTCATGATCCGGGTGAGCGAAATACCGGAGGATTTCAGTGCGGTGAGTTCAGAGTGCTCGCCAAGATTGCCGAAAGTCATGAGTGAGGCCAGCAGTACGCCCAGTATGATTGCCAGGGGAACAAGAGTGGCCGAGGCATAGGTGATGAGCTCAATAACCACCGACGCGGTAAGACCCTTGCCTACCAATTCATCGATATATCGCCATACAAACTGGAGGATCAGAACGATCATAGCCAGGCAAAATGTCATCACCAGAGGTCCGATAAAGGATCGGATCATATATCGGTGCAATCTTTTCACAGGAGCAATCTCTTCACATTATTCAATCACAAACGCTCAATTTCCGTGCTTGGTATGCTGCAGGCGGATCAGATTGATCCCAGCTGACTGAAAAGCACCGATATTTGTTTGTCCCATAATCCTTTAGTGTCTTCGATTTCGCTTTCGTCTGCAAAATCGGTAATGCTGAGGGAAACTTCGCTGGTTAGCGGATCCTGAGAGATCCGGAATTCAAAATAGGTTTTCAGGTCCGACTCGTCCAGCCACCTGTAACGAACAAGCCTGTTCTCCTTCAACGAAACCAACTCGGCTTTCTGAGAGGCTTTTTCCCATCTGAAAGTCAATACCGATCCTTCAATATCCACATCATCGGCAAACCATTCCGATAAACCACCCGGTGTGCTCAGCCTGGAGAAAATAACTTTAGGCGAAGCGTTAATCACATACTCAAGTTCAAATTTTACTTTTCCCGCCATCATTTAACAGATTGGTACAATGGGGCAATATATGAAAAAATGCCGACAAAGCAAGAAATCTGGTTTTCGGGACATTTTCGGTTTGCAAAAATTATTATATTTGCGACCTCTAAAAAGGGCGAGGTAGCTCAGCTGGTTAGAGCGCATGATTCATAATCATGAGGTCGCCGGATCATTCCCGGCTCTCGCTACAGAAAAGCCACTTATCAGATTTACCGATAAGTGGCTTTTTTATGATTAATCATTTGTGATGTAAAACAAGGTGTGATA
>JAQWAJ010000083.1 GCA_028707745.1 Bacteroidales bacterium
AAAGCGTTGTATTTTGGGCGTAAACGGTCGATGTTGTAATGTTTTTCGATATTAACGAATTTCTTCGTTGAAGTAACAACATCCAGCGGTGCATTATCATACCGGCCATTCTGCAGAATAACCAGACGGCCATGTATTCCTTTGAGAATCAGGTCGAGCGCCAGGTTGCCGAATGCCATCGGAACAATGGAATCCAAAGCGTCAGGATCACCGCCACGAACCAGATAACCCAGGTTCTGATTGATGATGTTGATTTTTTTACCATCGTTGTATTTGGCAGTAAGGTCTTTGATATGGTTTCCAACCGTCAGACCAATACCACCGAGCTTGGCATGACCAAACATGTCTTTTTCACCAGCCATAAAACTCATATTTTCCATGCCTTCGAAGGTTGCCCCTTCGGATATCAGGCAAATGGCGTATTTCGAAGGGTTGTGGTTACGATCAGCCACCAGAAGCTCAGTCAGGTGTTCAATATTGAACTTGTGTTCCGGGATCAGGCAGCGGTGAGCAGCACCAGCCATCGTAGGAAGCATGGCTGTAAAACCGGCATACCTTCCGAAAACTTCAACAACCAGTATCCTCTCATGTGATCCGGCACTGGTCCTTAAAGTATTGATGAGGTGGATCGTGCGGGTTACACAAGTCGAAAATCCAATGCAATAGTCGGTTCCGGGAACATCGTTATCCATGGTTTTCGGAATAGCTACCACTTTTAACCCTTCACTATACAAGCGAACAGCATAACTGAGCGTGTCGTCGCCACCGATCGGAATCAGGTAGTCAACACCCAGCCATTCGAGGTTTTTGATGACTTCCGGTGTGAGGTCATTACTCTCAGCCGAATAGGCGTCTTTCAAATGTTCGGGAACAGATTCCTTGGGCATGTGGCTCGGACGTGTCCGTGAACTATGAAGGAAAGTACCGCCTGTACGGCCGGCCCTATTGACAACTTCCTCTGTTAATGTGATGAAATTGTTACTGTTATCGAACTTCTTATCTCTTACCATTTCGGTAACTCCAGCCCATCCACGGCGTAGGCCGATTACATCATACCCTTCACGTAAAGCTCTGATGGTCACCGCACGGATAGCCGGGTTCAATCCCGGAACATCTCCACCGCCGGTCAAAATCGCAATTGTACCTCTCTTTTTCATAATAAGTTTTTGTTTAGACAAATAGTCTGTGCCGGCATGCGATATCGTCTGTTGTCGGCTCTCGTGCTCAAAAATAATAAAAAAGTAGATATCGGTCAGGTACAAAAAAAACCCTGCTCGGTTGGAGCAGGGTTTTTCCTGAATATCAGATTAGAACCTTTTTTCTTTGATACGGGCCTTCTTGCCGGTCAATCCACGAAGGTAGTAAATACGTGCTCTGCGAACGCGACCGTGTTTGTTGACCTCGATCTTGTCGATGAAAGGGGAAAATTCCGGGAAAATTCTTTCAACACCAATACTGCTGGAGATTTTGCGAACAGTAAACGTTGCAGTAGTTCCTTCTCCACGGCGCTGTATAACCACCCCACGGAACATCTGAATCCTCTCTTTATCGCCTTCCTTGATTTTATAATGTACGGTCACGGTATCGCCTGCTTTGAATTCAGGATACTCCTGATGTACCGCAAATTCCTGCTCTGCAATGTTTAATAAGTTCATTTCGCTAATCTTACTGGGTTATTACAAAATTGGCTGCAATATTAGTATTTCTTTTACGAATTAACAAGCCTCTGACTAAAATAGTTGACTCATTATTTCTTCATCTCAACGACTTTCAGACGCTCACCTGCATTTTCCTTAACCATCCTTTTCCAGGCTTCAGAGTAGCCAGGCTGGTCGGGCATCAGGGAGACTCCGGTGCCATTGTCGAGGAATTTTCCGTCCTTCTCTTTTTTGATATTCCCGTCGATATATTTGACTAACAGGTATTCAGATAATTCTTTCCAACGATTGAAGGTCATATCGGCCTGCTGACAGGAGTAATCGGTCAGGAACTGGCGAGCCAGTTCCTCATCCTTGGCCAGCAACAGTTCGGCTGCTTTATCAATGGCAGGAGTGTAAAGGGCAAATTTGTCGGTTAGCTCTTTCTGAACCTTTGCAACATCTTTAGCCATATAATTATACCGGAGATAGCACATGTTCGACACCCGGTTGAAAACCCAGAAAGCGGATGTTTCAGAATATTTCAGCATGTCTCCGTTACCTTCGGCAAAGTTTTTCGGAACACTGAGCATGCCGCAATACATCGGCACATATTGAGTGGTGGCAGCATCATCAACTCCAAACCAGAAAATTCCACCGATTGGATTCGGCAACCATGAACGCGACTGTGCAATAAAGGAAAAACCAGTCTGCTGAGTGGCAATGGCACGCTCGTTCAGATATTTCTGCCCGTCAACTTCATAATTCATCGGCCTCCAGCGATAAGGGCACTCAAAGGCTCCGGCTCCGAGGTCTTTGGTCATATCCATCGGGGTTCCTTCATAATGATCGCCCATATAGCCCATTAAATCCTGTGCCGTAAGCTTGCGGTCAGGTTTGATCCACAATGGCATGGGTTTGCGCGAATCAAAGCCCATGGCGTAGTCGATATACTGATCCATTCCCTTGGCAACATGATTGAAAAACGAATAAACCCTGGCTTCACAACCCCTGAGTTCACTGAAGTTCAACGGTGCATAAGTGTCTCTGAACGAGAAATCAGCATCTTTACCCGTAAACCATCCTTTTTCTCTGGCAAAAGTGATGACATCTTTGGCATACAGGCAATTCTCAGGATCGTTCATCGGAAAAGTCTTGATACGGGCCTGGTTGGCATGTGCGCATACATATCCATCCGGAACCTTTCTGGCAACATACAGAATGCCTTTCTGACCCGGACCTTTTCCGATGATCTCGAATATCCATACTTCATTCTGATCGGCTACCGACATGGATTCACCGGATGAATAATAACCATACTGTTCACAAAGCGATACAATGGTTTCAATGGCTTGTCTGGCTGTTTTGGAACGTTGCAGCGACATGTACATCAGGCTGCCATAGTCCATGATTCCCGAAGGGTTAACTAATTCTTCCCTCCCACCGTATGTGGTTTCTCCAATAGATACCTGATACTCGTTCATGTTGCCGATTACGGAGTAGGTGTGGGCAACCTGCGGAATTTTTCCAAGATATTTCCCGGTATCCCATTCGTTGACATCAACCATCGTCCCTGCGGGCCAGTCGGCTGCCGGCCGGTGATAAAGCTCACCATACAAAACATGTGAATCAGCTGCATAACTGATCATTACAGAGCCATCGGCAGAAGCTCCCCTGGTGACCAGAAAGTTGGTGCACGCAATGGAACTGCTGACTCCGAGAGCGAGGAGGAACAGAAATATGAATGTGATTTTTTTCATGATGTATTGAAATTTAGATAATTATCTCGTAAATAAAAGTGAATATCTGGCAGTATTTGACATTTGATCAGTTACCTGGAGTACCAGTTTGTGCTGCGAACCGGTGCCGATCCGCTTACTGTCATACCAGTACTCAAGCTGCGAACTCTTGGAATCATACTCAAACATCACCCATTTGCCGTCGATCTCGCCCCGGTAACTCTGAATGCCTGACAGGTCATCCTTGATGGTAAATCTGATGCATTTCAGCGTTTTAAGATCCGTACCTGTTGAAAAATTCATCGGAGTAATCACGGGTTTGGTTGTGTCAGCCAATATACAAAATGCGCCAAAATTTCTGGTCCTGGTCACCATCCGGTTTCCTTCCCAGGTGCCACCCAAACAGTTGTACTCCTTGTTCCCCAGATACTGGGCAATGGTTGCTTTTGATTTCAGATATTCGGGAATATGGGTCGCCTCAATAGCCAACCGGTAGTAAACATGCAACGGAACATTCTCATCATGAATCTGATGTAAAAGCGAATAGCTTCCGGGAAGGGGTTTGGATACTTTATAAGTGAAATAGAGATCATCATACAGGGCACCGGCTGGCAGGGTGATCGATATTCCATCGGACTGAAACGAATTAGCTTCCTTATAACTGAAGTGCGCCTGGTAAGCGGGCAGATCATTCGGGTTATGCCTGAACCTGGCCGGGTCACGTCTGACATTCATCATGGCCACAGATTGATTGCCCGAGACATCGGTAACCACAATTTTTATTTTATGAATGTTCCCGTCATTGAGCCCGATATACCCCCGATTCTTCGTGTTGTGATAAATGGATGCATGATTGTTGGGATCGATGAACAGTTTCAGTATGTAGTTGTGATTGGTCATGTATTTCCTGTAATCCATAAAACTGTTCATGTAGCGGGTTTCGGCAAATGAAAACTCATCCAGACTGGATTCAAAAAACAGATTGCCTTCCAGATAACCTTGAATCTTGTAAACACCACAGTGATTGTCAGATCCGTTAAGCTGATCATAGGTTTCGATCCCAATTCCGGAAATTTCATCGAAAGAAACCGGTGTGGCAGCCGATGGGGTATAGGTACCATTGCTCTTCGCGAGCTGCACCGTAACCGGATTGATGAAATCGTGACGATCCTGCAGGGAATAAACATAAAGTTTGCTGATTACGGGCGGAATATCGTCTTTAACAACCATCGATCTGACCAATGGATTTACCGGGTTTTCCGACTGGGTTTCGCGCAGCTCAAAATGGAGGTGCGGACCTCCGGAACTGCCTGAATTACCCGATAAAGCAATCACCTGGCCTTGTTTAACCGGAAACTTTGAACCATCAGGAAAAAGATCCACTGAAAACGATTCCCTGCGATACTGTTCGGATTTAACATAAGCATTAATGGCTTCGCTGAATGACTGTAAATGCCCGTAAAGAGAGGTGTATCCGTTGGGATGCCGGATATACAGCGCATGCCCGTATCCGCCGGGTTCTACCTTGATCCGTGCAATATAGCCGTCAGCAACTGATCTGACCGGAATTCCGGTCACCCCATTCGTCTTGATGTCAATTCCCGAATGAAAATGATTTACCCTGGATTCACCAAAATTTCCAGCTAAAAAAATCGGAATATCAACAGGCTTAACCAGACTGTTTGGGGTGGGTCCGACAGGATCCTGACCCATTACAGAAACCTGATATTGACAGAATATCAGCAGGTTAAGAATCACGGAAACCAATACCTCTTTTTTCATGGGTCCCAAAGATAGCTCATCGGCTGGTAATTCAGATGAAATTTTGATTTGATTGATCTGTATGCTACCTTTGTAATAAAAAGAAACCATGACATTCGAGCAGGAGGAAATGGTCCGCCAGCTTAGGTACAGGATACGCTTATTAATGGCCCGATATCAGAGCCTGAAGCATGAAAACGAAAGTCTGGTGGCTGAGAAAAACGAGTTACTAACCTTAGTCGAACAACAAAAAAAAGATATAAACCATCTCGAACAGCAATATAATACGGCCAAGCTGGCCAAATCGGTTCTGGCACCTGTCGGGGACCGTGAAACAGCAAAGGCCCAGATAAACAGGATTGTGCGGGAAATAGATGAATGTATAGCTCTTTTAAATAAATAGGAGGATTAGTGGATAGCGGTTTCCATATTAAATTACAGATTGCAGGACGTTTCTATCCATTGATCATCGATCGTAAGGATGAAGAAAAAGTAAGAAAAGCAGCACGGGTTATCAATGAGAAAGTTGGACAGTATCAACAACGGTATCGTGATAAGGACGGACAGGATTTCCTGGCCATGGCAGCTTTTCAGTTTGTTTTAAAATTGATAGAATTGGAAGAACAATCTAACGAAACTCCTTTGATTACAGCCATCAGTGAGATCACTGAAGAGCTGGAAGAGTTCATGCAAAACAACTAAGCGTTCTTTGAATACAAAATACTGCCCGTATTAATCCTTAATCCTTGTAGAACTCAACATTGTTCACATTGGAGCAAAGCTCATAACTTACCAGGACAGGCCTCATTTCCCGCGCAACCGGGAAAGCTTCTTTGGAAGCCATTGGAAGCCCGACGAAGTTGGCCGCTCCAGCCCTGTCAAACTGGGGTTTTCGTTGTATTAAGGTTTTAATACGGGTTTTTTTTAAGTTGTCGTGAATACTCATCATATATGTAATAAATTAATAATGAATAAATTATGCTAACTGGAATAATTATTGGTATGGTATCCTTCCTCATCGGTGGCACGATTGCATTCTATATCGGGCGCAAATCATTGCAGACCAAAGCTTCAAATCTGCTCAAAGATGCCGAAGCCGAAGCCGAAATGATCAAGAAGGATAAAATACTACAGGCCAAAGAGAAGTTTCTTCAGCTGAAAGCTGAGCACGAAAGGATTATCAATGAAAAGAACAGCAAGATCCTGATGGCTGAGAACAAAATTAATCAACGGGAATCTGTTCTGTCGCAGAAAATTGAGGAAAATCAGCGTAAGAACAAGGAAATTGAAGCCATTCGTGGTAATCTGAATCAACAAATAGAACTGCTTAACAAGAAGAACGAAGAGCTGGATAAACACCATAAACTGGCAGTCGAAAAACTGGAAACCATCTCCGGATTATCTGCCGAAGAGGCAAAGATGCAAATCGTGGAATCGCTCAAGGCTGATGCAAAATCTGAAGCCATGGGCTATGTCTCCGATGTGATTGAAGAAGCTAAAATGACGGCTTCAAAAGAGGCCCGCAAAATCGTAATCAATACTATTCAACGTGTTGCTACTGAAGAGGCTATAGAAAACTCGGTGACTATTTTCAATATCGATAATGATGACGTAAAAGGACGCATCATCGGCCGCGAAGGTCGTAATATCCGTGCACTTGAAGCCGCAACCGGTGTGGAAATCATTGTCGATGATACCCCTGAGGCAATTATCCTCTCGGCTTTCGACCCGGTTCGCCGGGAGATTGCCCGCCTTTCACTCCACCAACTGGTCACCGACGGCAGAATTCATCCTGCACGTATTGAAGAAGTGGTGAAGAAAGTGGAAAAACAAGTTGAAGAGGAAGTGATCGAAGCAGGTAAAAGAACCTGCATCGATCTGGGTATCCATAACCTGCATCCCGAACTGATCCGTTTGGTCGGTAAAATGAAATACCGCTCGTCTTATGGTCAGAATCTCTTGCAGCACTCCCGCGAAACGGCCAACCTGTGCTCTATTATGGCAGCGGAACTGGGACTGAATGCAAAATCAGCCAAACGAGCCGGACTGTTACATGACATCGGAAAGGTTGCCGAAGAGGAACCGGAATTG
>JAQWAJ010000084.1 GCA_028707745.1 Bacteroidales bacterium
TTCCCGGATAAGGGCCGGGAGGGATTCCTATCATCCGGCAGGCAGCAGGGTTTACTTCCAGAATTTGCCCGTCAAAGTCGGTTATGATGATACCCAACAAGGTGGATTCGATGAGCAAATCGAGGAAATGATTCTTTTCCCTGACTGACAGCCGCTCTTCACGAAGGCGGCTGATCATGGAATTATACATTTCGACGATGCGGTCAACATCCGGGTTTCCGGTCTTTATCAGGGTGACACTGAAATCCTCTTCCCTCAGGAGGTTCATGCTTCTCCCGATAGTCTGGATCGGCTGGAAGGATTTGTTGATCAGGATGACCGTCAGGGCAAACAGGACAGGTAGTACGATTTCGACACCGATTCTCAGCCAGGGGTTTTTATCATTCAGGAGCCATAAACTGGCAGCCATGAAAAATGCGAAGATCAGGCTTAGCCAGATCAGCAAACGAGTTTTACTCCTCATGACCTTTACGGATGTCGTATTTTTCCATTTTCCGGTAGAGGGTGGTGCGGCTGATACCCAGCATCTGTGAAACCTTTGTAAGGTTTTCTCCGCATTCGTCCAACGCACGGAGGACCATCTCTTTCTCCATTTCATCCAGCGTTTTCAAGGGACCTGCAATGAAGTTGACTGATGATTGAGACTTTCCGTTACTGACGGCCAGGATACAATCATCTGCGGTTATGTTTTCATGGTTGGATAGCAGGATCGTGCGTTCCACCGTGTTTTTCAGCTCCCGGATATTTCCCGGCCAGGATTGTTCGCGCAGCCATTCCAGGCTGTCAGGTGCAAACTGCCTGACAGGCAAATGATAGGCTTTTGCCGCCTGCTCAGCGAACCAGGAGGCCAGCAAAGGAATATCCTCCTTTCGTTTCCGCAGTGGAGGTACTTCAATCTGGATCAGGTTAATCCGATAAAAAAGATCCTCACGAAACAAACCTTTCTCTACCAGTGTGTTGAGGTCCTTGTTCGTGGCGCTGATCACCCTGACGTCGACGGTTTGGGTATGAGAATCGCCCAGTCGTTCGAAGGTCTGGTCCTGCAATACCCGTAATAATTTGACCTGTGAAGTGAGCTCCAGCTCTCCGATCTCATCGAGGAAGATAGTGCCATTATTAGCCATTTCGAATCTTCCGGTCCGGTCGGTTTTGGCATCGGTGAAGGCGCCCCGTTTATGGCCGAACAGCTCTGATTCAAACAGGCTCGAAGAAATTCCGCCCAGATTAATTTTGATAAATGGCCCCTCTTTTCGCTTGCTCAGCTGATGGATGGCTTCGGCAATGAGTTCCTTGCCTGTGCCGCTTTCTCCGGTAATGAGTACCGGTGCATGGGTTGGGGCCACCCGGCTGACGAGCTGCAAAATTTCCAACAGCTTGGGATACTGGCCGATAATGCCGGGAAAGTCGGTTTTTCCGGCCTTCGGCATATCGATTTTATCTGAATCGGTTTGGGTTTTCGATAGTGCGATAGAGGTCTCGATAGTTTTGAGCAATTGCTGGTTGTTCCAGGGCTTGATGATGAAATCAGAGGCCCCGAGCTTCATCCCCTGCACAGCCAGCTCCACGGAGCCCCAGGCGGTGATCAGAATGACGGGCAGGCCGGGCTGCAGCACCCGGATCTTCTGAAGCAGTTCAAGCCCCTCATCGCCGCTGATAGTCATGGAATAGTTCATATCCAGGAGAACCAGACTGAATTTTGACAGCCTGACTTTCGAAAGAATCTCATCCGGTGAGGAGGCACAATCCACCCCGTAACCGCTTTTCGATAGCAGAAATTTCAGGGAGCTCCTGACCGCCAGATCATCGTCGCAAACTAATATGTTGCAGAGGTGCATATCCTTCGAAAGTAATGAATATAATGATATCTCGACTTGTCACTTGTCACTCGTCACTCGTCACTCGTAAGGCGTCACTCCGTCTTTAACGCCTCAGCAGGCCTGATTTTCGAAGCAATCGCTACCGGTATCCAGGTGCTGATCAGGATCAGTCCGATCATTACAGCGACACTGATAGCCACTGACAGGTACATGACAGGGTCTTCCACATGAAAAATCCGGATGGAGGGTACCTGGATGAATACCAGAGCCACCACGAACAGTGCCAGGATGCCCATGAAGAGGTTCTCGGTAATGAGCAATCTCCTGACCTTAATGCCGGTAGACCCCAGCGCGCGCCGGATGCCGATCTCGTGAATCCGCAGATTGGTATTGTACCAAAGGATTCCGATAACTCCAAGTAATATATTGATAATCACAAAGAAAGCAATCAGGAGGCCAAGTAGTCGCTTTTGCTCGCTTTGATGGTTTTGCACACTTCTCATGTTTTCCAATGAATTCTGGGTACTGACCACCCAGCATTTCGGATCCATGACCGTCATGAGCTCGGGTTCGGCTACCTTAAGGAAATTCTCAGTCTGACCGGGTTTGACACGCACAAGAATATCTGAATACAGGATCCATGTTTTATCAGACTCCGGATTGGAAAAGAAAAATGCTGCATCGTATGGCTGTTCATAATCACTTCGTTTGAATTCATCAACCACTCCAATGATCTCATATTTATTCCGGCTATCACTGACCACTTTCCCGACTGCATTGCCATTGAAATATTTCTCATCCAAATGTTTGGTAACCAAGATGGGGCGGGTGCTTTTTCCGATATCTGATTTGTTAAACCAGCGGCCTTTGATCGGTTGTATCTTCATGACATCTTTGTATGCGATATCTGTTGGGTGACGGGCGATCTGTATCTCTTTTCCCTGATATTTATACGGGGACATCGACATATAGTAATTGAATGGCAATGAATTATTGCTAAAAGAGACTGATTCGACGAATTGATTTGCGGCCAGCCGGGCCTTCAGCCGATCGAATGTCTCACTGATCTTATCCTTATCAACCGTTTGCAGGGTAGTGAAACCGAGGCAAACCACATTGTCGGGGTGGTAACAGCTTTTGATATGCTTGATCCGGATCATATCCGTCAGGTAAACGGTTAGATTGACCAGAACCAAAGAAATCATAAATAATTCAATTATTATCAGGCTGTTGCGAGTTCGATTATTCCATAACATTTTAAAAAAAATCCGTATCATTTCTCTCCTCCTTTCAAATAGATAACCGGTTTCATTTTTGACATCCGAATGGCGGGAAGCACCCCGGAAAAGAGCCCAAATATCAGGCAGCTGATCAGAGCGACACCGAAAATTTTCAGATCAAAGGAAAACCCGACGGGAACACTATCAAAGCCAGATATCGGAACGCTCAGACTGCTGCCCAATAAGGTAATCATCACAAATGAAAGGATAATCCCTATAACGCCTCCGATCAGGGTCAGCATCAGGTTTTCAAAGATGAACTGTCCGCGCAGGCTGCCCGAGTTGGCGCCAAAGGATTTTCTAACGGCAATTTCCTCACCCCGCTCGCGTATTCGGGCAAAATTCAGGGCCATCAGGTTGACTGCGGGCAAAAAAATGAAGGCCAGCCCCCATAAAATGTATTTCATGAATTTACCTATAGGACTGGCGATATCTTCGCTCATGTCCCACCCGATCATCATTTTTTCAAACTGGTTTCTGGGGCCTTGAAGGGTTATTGTCCATTGATCATCGGCTCTGTCGAGACGAGTAATGATATCCTGTACTTCTTTATAGATGGCCGGGAACTGTGCTTTGCTATTTGCTTTAAAAACAACGGTGTATGGCCCCAAAATGGGTTCCTGTCCGTATGGCCAGGGCATAACGGTATAAGGGATAAAGATGCCGTCACTAATATTCTGTGAGGCGGATGAAGGATCCTCGACTACACCGGTCACCGTCAGCTGGAGCTGAAGAACCCGGATCGTTTTACCCAGTACGTCTTTTTCATCTCCGAAAAACAGGTTCCTGATACTCTGGGTAATCACTACGCAATGGTTCTGGTTCACAATATCTTCATTGGTGTATGGCCGCCCCTGCAGAAAATGAAAACCGAAAACTTTCCAGAACTCCGCATCGGTCATCATATATGGTTTTTCATAATGCTTCCCGTTCAGGATAAATGCCCACTGATCGGTTCGGTACATGGAAGTAATAGTCGCACTGGTTACTTTTTTGAAGTAGTTTTCGCATAATGACTGGCTCAGAAAATTGGTATTGATCGATCTGTTCTTCCCTTGGGATTCGGTCTTTACATGATCGGCAAACAGCATCATTTTCAGATCCTTCTCCGGGCCCGATCCTTTTACCATTTTATTGAAGGTCATTGAGAAGATCATGACGAACATGATCGTCAGACTGATGCCAAACAGGCTCAGGAAGGTGAACAGCTTGTTCTGGGTGGCGACCTTCAGGAATATTTTAAGATAGTTTTTTAACATAGCTCTTATTGTTTTATCCGGATATTACCCAACCAGCCGGCCGTCGAACAGCCGGATAATACGATGCGTTTCTTTAGCCAGCGATTCATCGTGGGTAACCATTACAATGGTGGTACCTGCCTTATTCAGATCGGTCAGGATACCCATGACTTCATGCCCCACTTTACTATCGAGGTTCCCGGTAGGTTCATCGGCCAGAATGATCCGGGGTTGCCCGGTAATAGCGCGGGCGATGGCAGCGCGCTGGCACTGGCCTCCCGACATCTGCGAAGGGTAGTGGTACATCCGGTTGCTGAGCCCCACCTGTTCCAGCGATGCGACCACCCGTTGTTTCCTTTCGGCGGCGGGCATCTTGCGGTATAGAAGAGGCAGCTCCACATTATCATAAACGTCCAGCTCCTTGATGAGGTGGAAACTCTGAAAAATAAAGCCTACCAGGTGATTCCTCATTCCGGCAGTCTTTTTATCCTCATACCCGGTAATTAAGTTGCCTTCGAGTTGCAACTTCCCCTGATCCGGTTCATCTAACAGACCAATGATATTGAGCAAAGTGCTTTTGCCGCATCCTGATGGTCCCATTACCGAAACAAACTCGCCGCGTTTGACTTCAAGGTTGATCTTATCCAACGCGAGTGTTTCTACAGACCGGGTTCGGTAGGTTTTGCTGATGTTTTCGAGTTTGATCATAATTGTTAATTATTGATTTTATGTGGGCCGGCTATTGATTACATAAGGGCCGGCTATTGATTACATAAGGGCCGGCGCACGGGCCGGCCCCTACGAATTTCTGTCACTTGTCACTTGTCACTTTTATCTCCTCCTTCTTTTCCTTCTCCGATATATCCGTCAGGATCACCTGGTCTCCTTTTTCCAGTCCAGATACGACTTCTACATAGTCGAAACTGGCTTCACCGAGAACGACGTTGGTCCGGTAGGCTTTGTTGCCACGAATCACATACATAACTTTGTTGCCGTGGTCCTTATAATATGTTCCGTTAGGCAGGCGCAGAACCTCGTCGCGGAAAGATACCACCACCCGGATCTCCAGTTGCTGATTGGGCCTCAGGTTGGATATATCTCCGTCATCGATCCGTATCTGGCATTCCATCATTCCTTCACTCACCGAAGGCATGATGTTTTCAAGGGTCCCTTTCAGTATCAGGTCGCGATCTTTGATCAGAACGGATTGACCGGTTAACACCTTGCCAGCCCATGAATTGCTGACGTTTCCTTTGATCTTGTAGCGAGAGAGATCGGCCACACGCGCAATTTCCTGCCCTTCAGAGATCATGATACCCGGCTGGTTGATGATCGAGCTCAGGCTACCTGCAAAGGGGGATTTGACATAAGCCTGGTTGACCAGGTTACGCGCTTTGGCAATCAGCCCCTTATGGATAAGCATTTCCGTTTCCAGCTCCCGAACTCCGGCTTTCTGTGTATTTATCTGGTTGTCATGATTATAAATTGCCTGTTCCAGCTCCAACCTGGCAATGTCCCATTCTGTCTTTGTTTTTTTGACCACATCCGGTGTACTTCCCCCGATCTTATGGAGATATACTTCAGCATCGTAAGCCGACTTGAGATTTTCAATCCGGATCTCTTTAATCTGGCGGCCTATTTTAAAATTTTGCAGGGCTTCATTGATCTGAATTTTAAGCTTCTCTTTCTGGATCTCTTTGAGCTGAAGTTCATTGTTCAGTTTGTCCAATTCGTTCATGGCCAGCTCGTTATTCAGTACCAGCAGGGTGTCTCCCGTTTCCACCCGAACACCCGGGGTTTTCATGATCCGAACCACATTGGCCCGGAAAGGCGATGTGATGATCTCTTCATAATTCGGGATCACGATTCCCGATCCCTGGACGGTGATTTCCAGATTTCCTTTATCAACTGTGCCGGTCACTACTTTATCGAGATTGATGGAAGGGGTCAGCAAGTTTTTCAGGAGAATCAGTACCAGTATCGGGATCAGAATGACTGGCAAAATGATCCTCAATTGCTTCAACCGGGTTTTCCGTCTGTGCGCCTTTGATACAGGTTTATCCATTTATCTGCAGTTTCATAGGGGAGGGCAATCCTCATGCCAGCAGATGTATCAGACAGAAAATCAGAAAGATGACGAATTGTTTAACGGGTGAAAGTGTAACGTTATGAAACAGGGGCGGACAGGGTATCTCTCAGTTGACCTCGTGCATGCCGCCAGGCAGGAACCTGACCGTTGGCGGAATCCGCGTCTGTTCAAACAGATCGTAGCTTTTTTTCAGATCGGCCCAGAGGCTGATTTTGTCCTTATCCTTGCTGTATCTGGATTTCAGGGAGGAATATCTGGCATCGGTTAGCTGAGCGGGAAACATCGTCAGGTCGATCTGCTCCTGCCCGGCATTGTAAGCTTCCACACAATAAACATACAGTTCCTTGATCTGGTCATCGGTGATGGCGAGGCATCCGGATGATTGACAGGAGCCGTGTATAAAAATGAAACTCCCCAGATGGCCACGCACTCCCCGGATGCTGTCGGAGGCATTCGGGTAATTGATCTGGATTGATAAATAGTATTTACTGTATGGATTGAGCCCAGAGAGATGATAAAATCCTTCAGGCGCCTGGAGGTCATGAGAGCGCCTCTTGGGCCCGATATTGCCGGAGAGCTCGCAGATGGGGAACTCTTTGATCCGTACAAATGCAGTATCTGAAATGTTTTTTGCCCACAGTTCGATTTTCTTTTCGGTTTTAAACGCCCTGAGGTAAATTCTCAGGCTGTCACGGGAAATCGAGTACTCCGAGAGCGTTTTGGTCACTGTTTTTCCTTTTTGAGCAAAGGCTTGCCTGACTCGGGTATAATTCATCTGTTCAGCTTTGGAAGTCGGCGAG